>JASHWL010000189.1 GCA_030044105.1 Thermoplasmata archaeon | reverse complement strand
GCCGTCTCGATCGGGCTGCTCGTGGTCCTGCTCGTCGTCCTCCGATCGTGGATCATCGCGCTGATGGCGATCGCGACGATCGGGATCTCCATCAGCTGGGCCTGGGCGATCACGTACCTGGTCTTCCAGGAGCTCCTCGGCTTCTCCCTGTTCTTCTACGTCCGGACGATCCTGTTCATCCTGATCCTCGGCCTCGGGATCGACTACAACATCTTCCTGCTCACGCGGGTGCGCGAGGAGCGTCTGAAGGGTCGCTCGTCGGGCGACGCGGCCGTGGAGGCCGTCGGCCGGACCGGGGGCATCATCACGGCGGCGGCGATCATCCTCGCGAGCGCCTTTGGCGCGCTGATGGTCGGGGAGTTCACCCTGATCCGCGCGATCGGGTTCTCGGTGGCGATCGCCGTGATCCTGGACGCGATGGTCGTCCGCACCTACCTCGTACCGGCGTCGCTGCAACTGCTGGGGGACCGGGTCTGGAGCCTCACCGGACGGAAGCCGAAGGCGACGCTCGTCGCGCCCGAGCCCTCCGAAGCGGCGGCCCCGACCCCGCCGGACGCCTCGCCCGCGCCTACTTCGTGAGGAAGACAGCGCGCGCCCGCGCGACGTGCGCGTCGGGCGGTTGGCCGTCCACCACGTCGACGACCTTGCCGGCCGGGTCGATCAGGAACGTGACCCGGCGGGCGTTCCCGTGGGGTCCCAGCACACCGTACTGGGTCGCCACGGCCTTCGAGTGGTCGGCGACGAGAGGGAACGGCAGCCCGTACTTGCCCTGGAACGCCTTCTGCGCCGGGCAGTCGTCGGTGCTGACACCCACCACCGCGACCTTCTTGGCCTGGAACTCAGCGTAGACGTCCCGGAACCCCTTGGCCTCGATCGTGCAGCCCGGGGTGTCGGCCTTCGGGTAGAAGTAGAGCACGACCGGCGAGCCCTTGAGCGACGCGAGCCGGAAGGGGGTCCCGTCCTGATTCGGCGCCTGGAAGTCCGGTGCGGCGTCTCCGATACCGACCATGCCGGCGGGAAGGCCGGCCTCGGTATTTAGGTCGGCGCGCGGGGCCGCTACGGGCCTGCGACGGTCACCAGGGTCTCGGTCGACTTGATGCCGGGGATCGTCCGAATGCGGTGGACCACGGTGTCGAGCGCCTCGTTGATGTGCGGCGCCTGGACCTTCACGATCAGGTCGAACGGCCCGGTCACGGCCTGGACCTCGGCGACGCCGTCCACCGCACGCATCCGGCGGAGCACGTCGTCGAGCTTGCCGATCTCGATCTCGACGAGGAGGAAGAGGGTCTCGGCCATCGAAGTTGTTCCGGCAGCGGAACGGGAGGCCCACCCTTTAATTTAGCCCCAACCCCGGCCCGTCCTCCGGGTCGACATCGCCGAGGCATGACGGCTGCCCTGCTTGGGCCGGGGCTCCTCGGCACTACCCCCAGGGATCTCAGAGCAGAGGAACGGAGGATGTCACGGTGCCGTACACCACGAGCGTGGATACATACGAATCCGTGCAGAGGCTGTACCCGGCCGTAATCCCCGCCCCGGAGGAGGGCACGAGCGAGATGTTGCCGCCAGTCCCGGTGACCTTATCCGCTACGGTCGAGCCGATCTCCAACCATAGCGTCGCGCTGCTCTGGCCCGGGTTCGAGTAGTTCGCCGAGTAGGAGTTTACGGCCCAGTACAAGAGCACTTTCGACTGGCTGGCCGCGGAGATGTGCCAACTCCCGGTGCCGCATGTCGTCGACCCGCTCGTCGCCTCAGACCCCCCGATCACGGCGGCGGAGAGGTAGACCACGTGCGAAGAGGGGTCCAGCGGCACTGTAACGAGCACCGCAATCACCACGATGGCCGCGGCGCTCGCGCAAAGTCCGATCCGCGCTCGGGTTGAGAGCGGCATCTGAGGTAAGTCCTACGTCGAGTACGCCTCCGTTCCACTTAACAGAGCGCGGGCTCATACGAGTCGATGTTCTCGCGCGCTGGAACGCGCTCAACCTTCCATGAACCGAGGGATGGTTTCGTCGAGCATGGGCGTGCTGGTCGGGACGATGATCGTGATCGCCTCGGTGTCCATCGCCGAGCCGGGTTGGTCAGTCATCTCCCACTCGGAATGTGAGACGTGGAGTTCGTACCTCGGCAACGTCACCGCGTGGTTCCCCGCCTCCGCTGTTGCGGCGCCGTACCTGGGATGGGAGTCGGGATCGGTCACGATCTGGGGCGAGACTCCCACCGAGAGGTCGGCGTTGACCCAAGACACGAAGGTTACGGACGGAAACGTTTCGGTCTTCTACGTTTCGTACTCGAGTCTCAGTGTATACCGCGCACAAACCGTCACCGCCGCTGGGCCAGGACTCGATGCGGCCTGCACCGCTCCATTGTCCGCTCGATTCTCGCCCTTGCCCGCCCGGGGGCTAAACTCAGGGGGCATCTCGTGGATCGCACTCGGAGCCGCTCGGATGCAGAGCGACCGGGGGCTTCCCACGGCGCTCGACGGGGCTCAGCTCTGCGCGACCGTCGAAAACAGCTCGTACGCAGGATGCGCGGTGGGCGCCCAGTTTGACCTGAACTTTGTGAGATCCACCGGCACCATCGATACGTGCGGGTCCAGCGAGTCCCAGGTGCTCCACTGGATGAGCTACGACTGGCCCGTGAGCATCCCCTACGAGTTTCAAGGGAAGAGCTACTCCGTCCCCGTCGAACCCTCCGGCGCGAATGGGCACGGTTTCGCGAACGGGACCTACTCGTTCTACAACTACACGTTTCCCGCCGGGGACGGAGTTTGGCAGTACGACGACCTGAGCGAGACTTCCTCCACGGGGGCCGGGCTCGTCTTTTCCTATAGTCCCTGTCCCTGACTAGCGTCGACACCTCGCCAGCCCGCGACACGGACCGACCGCGAACTCCTCGTCCCGACCATCGTCGCACCCATGGCCCTTCTGGCGAGTCGCTGGATTCGCGACGATCCCAGCGGGCCGAGGGCCGTTCGAGGTCGATCGAGCACAGTCTCGCTGTCACGGGTGCTTGTCCGCCTTGCACGTCCGCATCGCGGCCGCAACACTCCCGCCGGCCGCCTGAAATCGCGGTGCAATCGTACGCGCTTGTGCCCACCGAAGAGAGTCGACCGCGAAGCGCAGCTCCGCAGACGTCCTCCCGCTCGCCCTGTGAATCCCCACAGTCCGTTGGGACCCCTCCGACTGCGACTTCCTCGTACGAAACCTCTGGGCGCGTCGCGCCTGTGCCTCTCGCAGCTTCCTGACTCCTCCGCTGTGGGCCGAGCAAAGTAGTTATGGGCCCGCCAGCGCCCCGCCTTGGTCGTGCGACTCTCGGTTCCCGACACGCTCACCGGAATGCATCGGGTCGTGCCGCACCGACCCGGTCGGCCGGTCGCGCTGTACGTATGCGGGCCCACGGTGTACGACAAGGCCCACGTCGGCCACGCCCGCACCTACCTCTACTTCGACCTGGCCCGCCGGTTCCTCGAGGCCGAGGGTCAGCGCGTCCACCACGTGGTGAACGTCACCGACTTCGAGGACAAGATCGACGCGCGCGCGGCCGAGCTCGGCGTCGGTTGGCGAGCGCTCGCGCGCCGGGAGGAGCGCGACTTCTTCCACGACCTCGCGGAGCTCGGCATCCGTGCCCCGCACGACCGGCCGCGCGCGAGCGACCTGGTCCCCGAGATGACCCGGGTGGCCCAGCGCCTCGAGAGGACCGGACGGGTCGAGCGGGTGGGCGACGAGTGGATCTACACGCCGCCGGTCCGCC
>JASHWL010000028.1 GCA_030044105.1 Thermoplasmata archaeon | reverse complement strand
CGGAACTCGTAGAGATCAGGCTCGCCTCGGCGAATGCATCCGACGCCCGGGATCCCCCCCGCATACCGCACGGAACGGGAGGTGGGATGCTTGCCCCTCGCGGTTCCGAGTCATCGGAGGGCCGTGAGGACATGGAAGTCCCGGTCCTGCCAGCGCATCGCGACGCGTCGGAACCCCACGGACCGGAGCGTCCGTTCGTGCCACTCTAACGGGGCGGGCCTTTTCGGGCCGGTCGCGCGTCGGGGGGGCATTGGTCCGGGCAGCCGTAGCTGCCGGCTTCGCAACGCGTCGGCCAGGGACGGGGTCGCGGCGACTACCTTCCACCAATCGGCCCATCGCTGCTGGAACCCCGTCACGTCCCCGGCAGGACTCGACGCGGGCGTCGAGCGTGGGGGAGTCGACGGCCCGCCCGCCGGCGCAACTTGTGACGTCCGGGCCGGAAGAAAGTCGCCGTTGATCAACACTCCTTGGGATCGGAGGAGAGCTCGCGCCGCCCGATAGATTGCCCGAAGTTCGGCCCGATAGAACCAGTGGAGCGCGAGCGACGTCACGATCGCGTCGAATCCTTCCGGCCCGAGATTCGAAGACCACCCTGCTTGGCGCAGGTCGGCCAACACCCAATCCACGCGGGTCCGATCCTGGTGCAGTGCGGCACGACCTATTTGGAGGAGGACGGGGTCGGTGTCCAGCGCGACGACGTGGCAGCCCGGAAACCGCGCGAGGAGACGCGCGGTCACCGGGCCCGGACCACTCGCAAGATCGAGGACGCGGGCGGGCTGACCCACCGAAGCGCCGAGGGCCGCCAGAATGGCTTCCGTTCTCGGTCCACGGGTTCGATCGACGGTTTCGGAGAACATCGGGTCCCAGCTCTCGAAGAGATCGCGGCACGTCCGCGCGTCACGGAGCGTCTTGGGGCGTCTCTTCTCGGGCATGGGCGAGGCCGGCTGTGACCGTTTCATTCGAAGCTGACGCCCTACCGATCGCTCGCCACCGCGGGACCGGAGATCGCGATGGAGCCCCCCTCCCCGGAGAAAGTAATCGGTACGGTCACCGCTGTCCCCGAAACGGCGATCTGACCGGAGGACGGATCGCCCACGTCATCCGGCGCGGAGTCGACGAACGTGTAGGTGCCGTTCGAGATCGAGAACGAGATCCGCTGCGAGGAGCCGGACTTGGTCACGCCGTTGAAGGTGACCGTCCAGTGGGTACCCGTCGGAAGACCCGTTTCCTCGAAGGTTACCCGGTACGTCACCAAGTGAAATCGAAGTCCAATCTCGCCGGCGTATCCCGACGCTCCGTTGGCGACGATCGTGACGGAACCGGTGAACGATCGGTTCAGGGAGTAGTTCGAAACCGCCCCGATCTCGTACGGGTACGTCCCGGGCGCGAGCCCCGAGAAGGTGATCGCGCCGCCGGTGGTTGACTCCGCCTTCGCGCCGAGCGTGACCGACCAGCTGATCTTCCAGGACCTGTCGAGTCCCGACTCGTTGAACCGGACCTTGAGCGAGTCCTTTGCGAACTCGACGGAGACGGTCGGAGCACCGGGGTCGACGGTCCCGGCCACTGATCCCGAGCTGAGGTAGTATCCTGCAACGGGCGCGACGGTGTAGTCGTACGAGCCGGTGGCCCACCCGAACGAGAGCGTGGTCCCCCGATGCGCGGACTTCACCGGGGCACCCACTCCCGGTACCACCGTGACGCTCCACGCGGTGGTCGACGGAAGGCCCGTTTCGTGCGCGGTCAGGACATAGGAGAGGTTCTGCCACGTTCCGTTCTGGAACGACCACGTGTCGGGGGTGAGATGCGCGGCGGAGGTCGAATTCAGGCCGCTGAACATCAGAACGGACGCGGTCGCAGGATCGTAGCCCATGGCCTCCCCGAAGCGCGTAGTGGGCGAGAGACGAAGCGAGATCGTCAGATTCCGCCACACGCCACCGGAGAAGGCCCATGTGTAGTTTCCCGTGGCGTTGTAGGACTTGTACCCGTTCGCCTGGCCCCCGAAGATAATCACGTAGCCGTCGGCCGAGTCGTTCGCGATCCCCGCTTCCCAGCGTCCCGGGGGCGTGCCGTGCACCGACGCCGCCGCGGTGATGTTACTCCAGATCCCGTCGTGGAACGTCCAGGTGTCGCTGAGATGCGGACACTGAGCGGGGGAACAGGATCCGTTCGCGGTCGAGGTCCCGTTAATCGCCCCGCCGTAGAGCAGCAGGTACCCATCGGAGCTATCGTAGACCATGCTCGCACCGAACCGCGCGGAGGGATGGGGAGTCCCGAGGTCCGTGACGTTGGTCCACCGGCCGTCCTGGAACTCCCAGGTCTGGTCGCTTGAGTGGAGTGTGAGATAGGAGTGACCGGTGTAGGTGGGTCCTTCCGCGTCCACGCCGCCGAAGAGCACGACGTATCCGTCCCCGGGGGCCGCATCGTACGCACAGCTCGGATACTGGAGACCCGGGGGCGAATCCGCGGGATCCGTGATGTTGGTCCAGACCCCTGCCCGATACGTCCACGTGGTGCTCCGGTCGAGGATGGGCGTGCCGATCCCGCCCCGGCCTCCGCCGAACAACAGCACGTACCCGTCGGCCCAGTCGTAGGTAAGGCACGCGAAGTTGGTCGACGGCGGATCGACCTTCGGCTCCAGGTTCACCCAGTGGCTGTCCTCGAACGCCCAGGTCTGATTGTTGTTGCCGAAGAGCACCGGGTAGCCGTCCGCGGCGTCGTAGGTGATCTCTCCACCCCAACGACGCACCGGGTACGGTAGCGGAGGCCCGTCGGTCGCGCTCGCGGTGGCGCACTCGAGGTCGCCCGACGCGTCGGCCCCCGCGCAGCTCACGTTCTGGCCGGCCGCCGGCCCTGCACCGTGCTCGAGGCTCGTCTCCGCGGCCGAGAGGGAAAGGCTCCCCGTCGCCGCCGGCCTCATGGGCTCCGCTCCGCCTTCCGACGGTGCGGCAGAACTCCCGAGTCCGAGGGCGACAACACCGATCGAACTCAACACGAGGATGGACGCCACGACCGCGAACGATCGCGACCATCGCGTCGAGCCATCAGCGGCGAGCGGCCTGAGTTTCATGGACCCGTAGCGCGATGCCCGAGGGGACGATAACCTCGCGATTGGCCCGTCGGGCGCCCCTCTCTGCGGTGATCGCGCGACGTGATCCGCTCCGATCGTTCGGAGCCCGCACGGCCCGCCGCGCTCTGCCCATGGCTACGCGACCCACCGACGCCCCAGGGCCAACCCAACCCCTCCGGCGGGGGGACGAGTCCACCGACTGCGGACACTCGCCTTCGAGGGAGGCAGATTCTGAGCGCGGGGTCTTCCCGGTGAGATCGGTGTGGCGAGGTGACGCAAAAGTCCAAACCCGCACTCCCAATGTCTTAGACCATGAGATTCCACCTTCCGGGCATCACGATCCACTACGAGTCTCGCGGCCGGGGTCGCCCGTTCCTCATGCTCCACGGGAGTCAAAACACGCTGGCGTGCGATCTCGTTCGCGACTGGATCGAGCGCGTCGAAGTGAGCGCTCCGGCGACCTCGAGGGACCGCAGTCGCTGACGGCCGGCCGCTGATATCATCGGCGCTCGAGTCCCGATCACGGTCCCGCTGTCGACCCTCCACGCCCTGTCGCGGAATCCCACCGAAGGACCGACCTGGCGCGTTTATGCCCGTCTTCCGACTGCTAGGATCGCGGATTCGATGGCCACCCCAGGATTGACGTCACCCCCGTCGCTCCCCTGCCCTCGATGCGGCGGCACGATGGAGCGCGTCTGGAGCGTGCACCAGTCGCTCGGAGTGATCCCGGAAGACGAGGGAGGCAGGAACTCCATCCACCACCATCCCGAGATCCTGGTCCGCCCCAAGCCGTTCAACACGCTTCGGGTGCCGACCGATCTGTGCCGTACGTGCCAGATCGAGATTCTGTACTACGCGCCCGAGGGTCTGATCTTCCGGGGTTAGAGCGCGGTCCGATCGCCGTCGTCTCGTCGCGAGCTCGCTTGCCCCCACGAGGTTGCTCGCCGAGAGGTTGGCGCTACCGGCCCGGCGGACCCGATCACGGGCGGACCCATCGTCCCGAAGTGGACGGTTCGCCCACCGAGGCGAACCTCCCATAGTCTCAGCTTCCCGCCCCAAGGTAGCGCAGCCGTCGGACCGCGGCCCAGAGTCCTCGGTCCCTGATCAGAGGCCCAGCCGGCCCGCTGCGCTCAGGA
>JASHWL010000027.1 GCA_030044105.1 Thermoplasmata archaeon | reverse complement strand
GGTTGGGCCCGCCATGTCGACCCCGTCGGCCTCCGCGACGCCGCTGGACGTGTACGCGCCCCCGAAGGACGTGATCATCGTGACGACGCCGTACGTGTCCGGGCACCACGTGACCCGCGTCATCGGGGCCACGTTCGGGCTGATCGTGCGGTCCCGGGGGCTCGGGCAGAACATCGGGGCGTACTTCCGGAGCTGGGCCGGCGGCGAGATCAAGCTCTACACCCAGCTGCTCGAGCAGGTGCGGCACCAGGCGATCGAGCGGCTCTCCGAGCACGCCAAGAGCCTCGGCGCGAACGCGGTCGTGTCCGTCGGTTTCGACACGTCGGAGATGATGAGCTCGATGACCGAGGTCCTGGCCTACGGCACCGCCGTCGTCGTCGAGCCGGACAGCTCCCCGACGCAACGCGTCGCGCTCCAGTGAATCGGGGCGGCCGCGCGGAACCACCCTCGGCGCGCGGTCACGCGTTCCCGGCGTGCGCGAGCACCGCGAGCGCCTCGACCGTCGCGAGACGGCTCGGCTCGCCCGGCGGCTCGATCCGCAGCGGAAGGAACAGCTGGCTCGAGGAGTACGGCTCGAAGCGGGTGTCGAGATCGGGATGGTCGGCGTCCAGCGACCAGGTCCCGTCGGTCCGACGCTTGTCGCGCAGCCACCGGAGCGCGGGACCCAGACGACGGTCCGATCCGTAGCCGAGCCGGGTGAGGATGCGCAACCCGACCAGGAGGTCGTAGTAGTAGTGGTTGGGGTAGTGGATGCGGAACCAGGGCGGATAGCGATCCGCGCCCTCGTTCATCAGCCGCCGCTCGAGGAAGAACTCGGCCCCCTGCTCGATCGACCGCCGGATCGCGGCGTCGCGCGACGCTTCGGGGATCTCGGCCAGCGCGGCCAGCCCCTCCCATCCGTCCAGGGTCCCGGTCCGCGAGGGGAAGCAGTGCCAGCCTCCGTCCGCCTTCTGCGTCCGAACGATCCATGCGATCGAGCGCTGCACGAACGGATGATCGAGGTAGCCGAACCGCACGAGGTAGCGCACGGCGTTGCCGGTCACGCAGATCTCGCCGGCCGTTCCCGAGAGGTCCCACTTCGGTCGTCCCCACTGGCGGAGCACCGTCTCGGCGGCCCGTCGGACCCGGGGGTCGGCGCGCGTCATGCCGAGGTCCGAGAGCACGATCATCCGCCAGTTCGTGGCGATGTACTTCGGCCGGTACAGGTTCGCGCCCCGGGCCGGCAGCGTGACCCAGTGCCCGTCGGGGAACTGGTGCTCGAGGAGCAGGGCCGCCCATCCGGTCCGCCCGATCGCGCGTCGCGCGGTGCGGACGCGGGGGTCACGGGGGCCCCTCCCCTCGACCTCGGTCCAGTATCGCCACCGAACGCTCGGGTCGGACGCGGCGCCCGTGAGCCACCGTCGGAGCTGGGGAGAGATCCGCACGAAGCGCGGAGCAGCCCCGACCACCATTACGGTTCTGGGCCCGGAAATTCGGGCGCGGGAGTGCCCGCCGGCGAGGGGCCGACCGACGCGCGAGAGTCGAGAGCGCTGATTTACGCCTCCAACGCCTCCGGGGATTCCCATGACACGTGGGGGGTCCTTCGCGATCATCGTGGCCGGAATCGCGGTAGGGTGCCTGCTCGTGGCCGGAGCGGCCGGCGCGCTGCGGCTCGGGAGCAGCGTTGGGCCCGGTTCCGCGTTCGTCGCTCCGCCGCTGGGGACGATCGCGAGGACGATCCCGGTCGGATCCCAGCCGACCGGCCTGGCGTTCGACGCTGCGCAGAATCGCCTCTACGTGGCGAACTACGCAGGCGAGAGCGTCTCGGTCGTGAACACACAGACCGGCAGGATCGTCTCGACCGTCCCGACGGGATTCAACTCGTGGGAGCTCGCACTGGACACGAAGACCGGCCAGCTCTTCGTCGCGAACGACTTCACCGGTAACGTCACGATCCTCAATACGACGAGCGACACCGTGACCCGGGACCTCGACGTCGGGTGCACCTACGCGGTCGGGGTCGTCTACGACCCCCAGAACGGCCGGGTCTACGTCGAGTGTGACGAGACCAGCGAGATCGCCGTCGTGGACGGCGCCACGGACTCCGTGCTCGGTTACATCGAGGTCTCGGGAGGCGCGTCGAACAGCGGGATCGCGATCGATCCCACCAACCACACCTTGTTCGTCGCGAACTGGGGTTCCGATACCGTGACGGTCATCTCCACGCGGACCAACTTGGTCGTGGCGAACCTGACCGTTGCCCCGTACATCGACGGAACGTTCTACGACCCGGATTCGAACACGGTCTACGCGACGCTCCACTATGCGAACGAGGTCGTGCTCCTGAACGCGTCGACCTATCGGGTCATCCGAACGGTCCCCGTCGGCGGCGAGCCCCACGGCGCGGTGCTCGACCCGGTCTCCGGGACCGTGCTCGTCGCGAACACGAACTCCGACAACGTCAGCATCTTCGACGCCGCCACGAACAAGCTCATCGGACACCTTGCGGCCGGGGACGGGCCGTGGCAGCTCGCCTACGACCCGACGCAGGAGCTGGTGTTCGCCAGCGACCACGGATCGTCGTCGGTGCGCTCGTTCGATGCCGGATCGGTCTGAGCGTCCGCCGCCGGTCAGTCCTCGAGCGCCGCGACGTTCCCGTTCACCGAGAGATGGCCCCGGACGGTCCGCACGGTGCCGTCGGCCTCGGTCCAGGGGACCGACCGCACGTAGAAGCGGTCGACCCCGTCGATCGTCACGGTCCGTCCCTCGGTGACGACCATGAGCGTGCGGGTCTCCCGGTCGAACGAGACCTGGGTGACCGAGTTGAACGTCCGCTCCACGTGCGGCGGAGCGCCGCGCGGGGCTTTAGCCTGCCGATGGCCGCGGTCGCGAGGCCGGGCCGGCGCCGAGGTCAGCTTGATTTCACCAAAGCCTATTCAAGCGGCTCCCCCGAAGGGGACCTGAGGAGACGCCCGCGAAAGGAGCACGAACATGTCGTTCATCGATGACCTCACGCTGATCCTGGACCTGCTGATCCTGGCGACCGTCGTCGTGTTCTACATGGCGTTCACGGTCTTCGTCAAGTACCGGAGAAAAGACCACGAGCGCGCCGTGAGCCACCTCAAGGGCGGGGCCTCGATGCTCGCGCTCCTCGGCGGAGGGATCGGGCTCGTGGCCCTCTGGGGCGAGCTGACCTGGCCGATCCCGGTCTCGTTCGGGGCGTACGACCTGTTCTTCTTCGACCCCCTGTTCATGCTCTCGATCATCCTGATCGGCTTCGGGGTCGCGGTCTACCGCGGCCTCCCCACGCACTTCGTGGGCATCGTCGCGGCGGTCGCGGGGTCGGGCATCATCTACTACGGGACCCGGGCGTACCAGCTCGGTCTGACCCAGGACCCGTTCGAGACGTTCCTGCTCTACCTCGCGTTCGGAGGAGTGGCCATCCTGGCGTACCCGGCCACGCTGTTCGTCGACTGGTTCATCACCGGGCCGGTCGACCCGAAGACCGCCCCGCTCCCCTCGCCGGCGTCCCCGGCGTACCCATGGCTGTGGCGGACCCTGGTCGGGCTGTTCCTGATCGCGGTGATCCTGGCCGGGATCGCGGCGGTCGCCTACGGCTTCACCGCGGCGTGGGCCCACCTGGCGAGCCCCCCGTAGGGGTGCGGGACCCGAGGTCCAACCACTTCCATCCCGCCCGCTTTGGGCCGATTGTAGCTATTGGAGCGACATGCTCTGGCGGACATCTATGTGAGGTGGCCTCGCCCCCGAAGGGCGTGCCATGCCCTGCCATGTATCGTTCCTCGCGACCGCCTCCGTCATATAGGGGCGGGCGGCTGGGAACCGTGACCATGACCGAGGAGGGAGAGCATGCTGACAACGCAGATGGCCCGAACCAACGGCGCTGCGGCCTCCCTTCCTGGGGGGGTCGGCGTTAGGGAATTCGCGGCTCGCGAGTTCCCCCGCGAGGACTACCACTGGGTCGTCGCCCAGGTGACCCGTCCCTCGGCCCGCGCGGCCGCTGGACCGGGCGTCTGGGCGCGGATCCGGCGGTGGTTCGGCACCCCGAGGAAGTCGGAGACCGAACCCGAGGCGGCCCTCGAGCCCGCCCCCGGGTAGGCCGAGCCGCCTCGCGCTTCCGGCGGACCCCGCCCGATCGGGCGGCTCCGCCGGACCAACCTTTTCCGAGAGCCCGGACCGGAGCGTACGGGGCCCGCTAGGCTACGTCGTTCCCCGGCGAGTGCGGGGGATCCGGCCGAGCGAGCTCGTGTGCGACGAACGCGTCGAAGTCGCGCACCAGCGGCTCCTTGTCGCTGTACCGGCCGCCGCTCCAGGCGCGGGACCGCATGCCCTGCTGGGCGAGGGCGCAGACCTCCCAGTCCTGCCGGTTGATCTCGTCCCACAGATCAATCGCGTCGGTGGGGTCGAAGGTCGGATCGTCCATCGCCTGCGGCGGGAAGTAGAACTCGTTCTCGATCCGCGAGTGCGTCGGCGAGGTGGGCCAGCACCGGTGGACCATGAGGTAGTCCGGGTGCAGGCTGAAGAAGAGGTTGGGGAACACGACGTAGTAGTAGACGCGCCGGCGGTCCTCGGCCGTCGTGCCCGGGATCCGGGGTCGACGGGTGTAGCCCGTCCGCGTCATCGACTGGAAGTCCCCGGCGAACTCCATGTAGCCTCCCGCGAACCGCCCCGGACCGGACGGCCCCAGGAACCGGGCGTCGTTCGCGCCCGACAGGTACGGCGTGAGCCGGTTGAGGGCGGGATGCACCGGCGCGCAGTGGTAGCACTCCGAGAAGTTCTCGACGAGGATCTTCCAGTTCGCCTCGACCTCGTACTCGCGTCGGCCCCCGAGCCGGAGGTCCGCGAGCGGCAGTCGATCGAAGCGCCCGAAGAACGGCGCGAGCGCGGCCGCGAGGGTCTCGCCGCCGGGCTCGAGGTTCGCCCAGACGAACCCGCCCCAGGTCGCGACGCGGATCGGATGGAGGCCCGATTCGGCCCGCTCGAAGCCGGGCTGGCCGTCCATGTGCGGGGCCCCGACGAGCCGACCGTCGAGGCCGTACGACCAGGCGTGGTAGGGGCAGATGAACGAGCGCGCGCCGGTCCCCTCCGCCGGGACGACGACCCGGCTCCCGCGGTGGCGGCAGAGGTTGTAGAATCCGCGGAGCGTCCCGTCGGTGTCCCGGACGAGAAGGATCTGCTCCCGGCCCACCGCGCGCGTCCGGAAGTCGCCCGGCTTCGAGAGCTGTTCCTCGCGCCCCACGCACAGCCAGTTCCGGTAGAAGCACCGGTCGAGCTCGATCTCGTAGATCGACGGATCCCAGTAGCTGCGACCCGCCGGTGTGGAGACGGATCCGGCCGCCGAGTCCGGCGCTTCCGCCGGGACCGCGGGCGGAGCGGACCTCCCGGAAGGTGGCGTCACAGCGCGGCGACACCCGACGAGCGCCTTACGGCCTTCGGGAGGGAACTCGTCCGGGCGCGAGCCGATAAGTTGAGGTGGGCCTTCCCGGCACGATGACCGACCTCGAGGCGGAGGTCGCTCGCGCCCGGGTCGCGCCCGGCGGCTGGGCCGAGTTCCTGCGGTCCATGACGATGAGCGCGGGGGTGTACGTGCTTCCCGCCGGCGGCGTCGACCGCCAGCGGCCGCACTCGGAGGATGAGGTCTACTTCGTCGTGCGCGGCCGCGGTCGGCTCCAGCACGGGAGCGTCGACTCGGAGGCGTCGCCCGGCACCGTCCTCTTCGTGCCGGCCCACGTCCCCCACCGATTCCACGCCATCGAGGAGGAGCTGGTGCTCCTGGTCGTCTTCGCCCCGCCGGAGCGGATCGCCCCGTAGCGGCGGGAGCGCGCGGCCCGATCCTCGCGCCTAGACCGATTCCTCGATCTCGCCGGCCTGGGGCGCGCCCGCGAGATCGGCGGCGACGGCCGCGAGGATCTCGAGGTGGCGATCGACATCCGCTTCCGTGTGCTGGACCGAGATCGTCCACTGCTCGTCGGGCCCGGTGCCCGAGGGGATCAGGCCGCGGTTCAGGCAGAGGTAGTAGTACAGCATCGAGCGGTCGCCGTCGACCGTCAGGAAATCCCGCCAGTTCCGGACCGGGTGGTCGGCGAAGTAGACCGTGCCCGACACCGCGTCCGAGGCGACGTGCGCCGTGACGTGCGCGTCGCGGAAGACCTCGGCGTAGCCGCGCGCGAGGCGGGCGTTGAGCGCCGCCGAGCGCGCGAGGGCGTCGTCGGTCAGGATGTGATCGAGCGAGGCGAGGCAGGCCGCCATCGCGAGCGGGTTCGAGTTGTAGGTCCCGGCATGCGCCACCCGGCGGGGGCCGACCTCGTCCAGGATGCCTGGCCCCGCCGCGATCGCGCTGAGCGGCACCCCGCAGGCGATCGACTTCCCCAGGGTGAGGACGTCCGGGCGCGCGCCCACGCGGTCCGCGGCCCCGTGCGGGTACTTCGCGCCCGTCTTGATCTCATCGAAGATCAGCAGCGCGCCCAGCTCATCGCACAGCGCGCGGAGCCCGGGGAAGAACTCCGGCTCCGGGAGGATGAACCCCATGTTCATCGGGATCGGCTCGGCGATGATCGCCGCGAGGTCGTCCCGGTGCTCGCGCGCGATCTTGCGGGTCGCCGCGAGATCGTTGAACGGCGCCACGAGCGTGCGCTCGGCGACCTCGGCGAGGATGCCGGGGGACGCGGGCGCGGACGCGGGATGTTCGGGAGGACCGGCGACCTGGATCCGGGGCTTGACGCCGACCAGGAGCTCGTCGTGCGAGCCGTGGTACGATCCCTCGAACTTGAGGACATAGCGCTTCTTGGTGAAGGCACGGGCGAAGCGGATCGCGTGGTGGGTCGCCTCGAGCCCGGTGGTGCTGAACCGGACCTGGGCCATCCCGTACCGGCGGCAGACCCGCTCGGCCACCTCGGGCGTGCGCTCCCACTCGTAGCCGTAGACGCTCCCGTCGTGGAGCTGGCGGGTCAGCGCTTCGACGAGCTTCGGGTGGGCGTGGCCGCTCTGCAGCGACCCGAATCCCATGTTGAAGTCGAGGTAGTCGTTCGCGTCGGCGTCCCAGAGGGTCACGCCGCTCGCGCGGTGGACGTAGAACGGGTACGGATCGAGGAAGCGGTAGTTCGAGTGGACGCCGAGCGGGCTCCAGGCCCGGCCCCGGGTGCTCAGTTCGCGCGAGCGGGGGGTCCTCCGCTCGTATTCCGCAAAGACGGCCGCAAAGCGGGGATCCAGACTCCCATCTCCCTCGGCGGGCCGCGCGCGGGGCCGGTCCGCTCGGCCGGCGAGCGGCTCCGCTTACAAAAGCCCTCCCGGCCGCGGGTCGGCCCCCGGCGGCAACCTCATCTTTGCCGGCCGCCCGCGGGAGGCGCGATGGCTCCCTCGCTCCTACGCCGCGAAGGTCGCCGTGCCTTCGGCGCCGATCCGTCGGGGTACCTGCGCTACCGCCTGCCGTACCCGCCCCGCGTCTTCGAGATCCTCCGGACCCAGTGCGGCCTCCACCGCGGGGCGACCGTCTTCGAGATCGGTCCGGGCCCGGGGCTCGCGAGCCGGGAGCTGCTGCGGGCCGGCGCGGACCCGCTCTACCTGGTCGAGCCCGACCCGCGCTTCCGCCGGTATCTGGCGTCCACGCTGCACGCCGGTCGCCGCCTCCGGATCGTCCCGTCCACCTTCGAACGCGCCGATCTGCCCGAGGGCTCGTTCGACCTCGGCGTCGCAGCGACCTCGTTCCACTGGGTCCACGCCCACCACGGGATCCCGCACGTCGCGCGGCTGCTCCGGCCGGGCGGCTGGTGGGCGATGTGGTGGAACCGGCACATGGACCCGGAGGATCCGAGCGAGTTCCATCGGGCCGTGATGCGGCTGCGGTCCTCG
>JASHWL010000188.1 GCA_030044105.1 Thermoplasmata archaeon | reverse complement strand
GTCAGCGTGACCAAGCGATCCCGCCGCATCGAGGTCCGCCCCCGCCGGGGGTCCCGGTCGGCCGCCCTACGACTTCATGATCGCGACCAGGAAGATCCCGACCGCGACCAGGGCGCCGATGACCGCCGCGATGATCACCAGGAACGAATTCCACAGGAGCGCGCCCAGGTGGCCCGAGGAGCCGCCGTTGAACGAGCCGTCGTGGTACAGGAAGCCCGTCAGGATCCCGACGACCAGCCCGACGACCAGCAGCACGACGCCGATGGTCCGGCTCTTGCCGCTGCCGAAGTAGGCGGTGAAAATCCCGGCGAGGATGAGGAACAGCCCGAAGACGAGCAGGAGGATCGTCAGGAACTGCCAGCCGCCGACCGAGAACGCTGCCGCCATTGCATCGAACATGGGGTACCTTTCAGAACTTGATGCCCGTGAGCGTCTTGGTGTCGATCACGCCGGGCACCGAGCGGATCTTGTCGACGACCAGCTGCCCGAGCGCGTTGAAGTCCTCGGCCTCGACCTTCGCGATCAGGTCGTACTCCCCGAACAGCGGGTGGAGCTCCACGATCCCCTTGACCCGGAGCAGCTCGGTGTACACCTCGTGCTCCTTGGCCGGGGCGGTGCTGATGAGGACAAAGCCGATAGCCAAGCGACGGCCACCTTCTCGATGGGGCGCGACAACGGCCTCACCTTATAAGCGTTGAGTTTCGGCGGGGGCCCGCACGCGCGCCGCGGGACCGGCGCGTCCACTGCAAGCGACCTCGCTTAAGGGGGGCGCCCGTCGGAGGGGGCCGACCATGGCCATCTCGCTGCGCACCTGGCCGGCGAGGCTCGTCGCGCGGCCCTGGCTGCTCGCGTTCGTGCCCGTCAACGCGGCCACCGCCGGGTTCGGCGTGCTGCTGCCGCTGCTGATCCTGATCCCGCTGCACGGGAACTGGGCGGACGTCGCCACGGCCGCGACCGTGTACAACTCCGCGGTGATCCTCTCCGCGGTCGGATGGGGGCACCTCGCCGACCGCTCGCCGGCCCGGCGCTCGTTCCTCCTGGTCACGTACGCGGGCTACGGGGTCCTGTACCTGCTCCTCACGCACATCGACTCGATGCCGCTCCTCTACCTCGTCTACGGCGGGATCGGGGCGATCTCGCCGGCCGCGGCGAACGCCTCGAACCTGCTGATCCTCGAGCGGTTCGGGGCCGGGGAGCGGGCGACGGCCTTCGCCTCGTTCCAGGAGATGAGCATCATCGGCTCGGTGATCGGGCTCGTGATCGGTTTCCTCTGGACGAGCGCGGGCATGGCGCTCGCCGCGATGATCTACGTCCTCGCCGCGCTCGCGCTCGCGAGCGCGCTCGCGTTCTGGTGGGGCGTGCGGGAGGCGCCCGCCCGCGCGCGCCCCCGCGCGGTCGCGAAGCATCCGGAGAGCCTGGCCTCCCGGCTGCGGAACACCTTCCCCTACCGCATCCCGGTGCCGTTCTTTCCGCGGCCGCCGCGCCTCCGTCCGGGGGCGATCGCGCGCTTCCGCCTGTGGGTGAAGGAGGAGCTCCACCACGAGCTGCCGCTCCTGATGGGAGCGATGTTCCTGTTCAACCTCGCCTCGAACCTCTACAACATCTCGTATACCCCGTTCCTGTACTCGCTCGGGATCGGGGCCGCCTCGATCTTCCTCGTCAACATCGCCAACAACTTCGCCCAGACCCTCCTCTACCCGGTCTCGGGCGCGTGGTCGGTACGCTTCGGCCCCGACCGGCTCGTGCGGCTCTCGACCTACGTGCGCGCCCTGGGCTACCTCGCGACGGCCGGGTTCACGTTCGTCCTGCTCCTCGCACCGCAGGCGCTCCTCGCGAACTTCCTCGTCTTCGGCATCCTGGGCGGCGCGATCGCGATCTACACGACCGCGAGCACCCTGATCCTGTTCCGCGGGCTCGAGCGCCGGGACGCCGGAGGGATCCTCGGCATCAACAGCGCCCTCGGCGGGGCCGCGGCGGTCCTCGGCGCCGCGCTCTCCGGCGTGCTGGCCGTGTACGGGAGCTACCGGCTCGTCTTCCTGGTGGCGGCGGGCGCGCTCCTGGTCTCGATCCCCCTCTGGGCCGCCGCCTCGGTCGCCTACGATCGGCGGATGCGGGCGTGCGCGGCCGAGGCGACGGTGGTCTCCGCCGCCCCCCGCCCGCGACCGACCCCGGCGGACGGTCCGGTCGCCGCCAAACCAAATTAATCCAGCCCGCCTCGGGGCCGCCGGAGCTTCCGCATGGCGACGATCTCACCGGTGCAGCGCGGCCTCGAGGACGTGGTGGCCCTCGAGTCGCGGATCTGCTTCATCGACGGGCACGAGGGGCGCCTGATCTACCAGGGCTACGACATCCGGGATCTGGCCGCCCACTCGAACTTCGAGGAGGTCGCCTACCTGCTCTGGTACGGCCGCCTTCCGACCGCGACCCAGCTCGCGGAGCTGCGCGCCCGGTTCGCGACCCTGCGCCCGCTGCCGCCCCCCGTGGTCGACCTCATCCGTCGGATGCCGACGGAGGCGACACCGATGGACGTCCTGCGCACGACCGTGAGCGCGCTCGCGCTCTTCGAGCCCGAGGAGGGCAAGCCGGGGGCGAGCTCGATCGGGGGCGCCCAGCGCCTGACCGCGGCGTTGCCGACGATCCTCGGCGTCTTCCACCGCCATCGGTCCGGCCTCCCGGACCTCGCGCCGCGACCCGAGCTCTCCCAGGCCGCCTACCTCCTCTACGCGCTGCTCGACCGGGATCCCACCGAGCTCGACGCGCGCGCGGTCGACGTCGCGCTGATCCTCCACGCCGACCACGAGCTCAACGCGTCGACGTTCGCCGCCCGGGTCACGGCATCGACGCTGAGCGACCTCTACAGCGCGGTGACGAGCGCGGTGGGGACGCTCAAGGGGCCGCTCCACGGCGGCGCGAACGAGCGGGTGATGGAGATGCTCGACGAGATCGGGACCCCGGACCGGGCCGAGGCGATCGTCCACCAGAAGCTCGCGCAGCACGAGCGGATCATGGGGTTCGGGCACCGGGTCTACAAGGTCGAGGACCCCCGGGCGACGATCCTCCGGGAGTGGTCCCGCCGCATCGGCGAGGAGCGGGGGAACACCGCGTACTTCGAGATCCTGCGCAAGGTCGAGGAGGTCGTCCACCGCGAGAAGGGCCTCTACCCGAACGTCGACCTCTACTCCGGCTCGATCTACTCGCTCCTCGGGATCCCCCACGACCTGTTCACGCCGATCTTCGCCGCGAGCCGGGTCAGCGGGTGGACCGC
>JASHWL010000187.1 GCA_030044105.1 Thermoplasmata archaeon | reverse complement strand
TCCCGCACGGTGACCTGGTACGCCTCGATCTCCGAGGGCGCGTCGACGTAGCTCAGCTTCGGGTAGAACAGGGGCCGACCCTCCCGGAACTGGCGGACGTGCGCGAGCTCGTGGACGAGATCGAGGTAGATGTGCCGGAGCTCGCCGCGGGCAAGGTAGGTCGTGCTGATCAGCAGGTGGCCGTCGGTGTCGCTCGTACCCATGTAGCCGAAGCGCGACGAGAAGAACTCGACCTTCTGGTCGCGGAGCACCTCCGAGGTCCGGTCGCCGAACAGCTCGCGGACCGCCGGATTGCGCTCAAAACCCCGGAAGTACCGAGTGAACGGCCGCAGCGCGATCGGCGCGTCGCGTCGGATGTGGATCCCGAAGCCCGAGTTCCGCGGCATGCCGCTCGACCGGAGCGACGGGTCCGGTCTCAAAGAGGCTTCGGGGTCCGGTCGACGGGCGACCCGGGCGACCGGCGCGTGACGACGGATCGGCCGCGGCAGGGCACAGCTGACGTATCCGGCGTATAACCCGCGACCGGGTGGGACCGCGAGTACATCTACCCCTGGTGCGATGAGGGTGGGCAAGAAGGTCGATGCGACGCATCTTCCGGGCCCGCTCCTCTCGGGGCGGGGTGCTCCTCGACGCGGTCCTCGCGCTGGGCCTGATCCTACTCGCGGCGTTCGCGCTCGAGCGCGTCGGGATCTCGTTCGGCGAGATCCTGCACTCCGCGTTCCACTTCTTCGGGCTCTAGGCCGCCCGGGACGCCGGCCTCAGAGGTTGCGGAGGATCCGCTCGACGTCCTCGCCGACCTTGTCGAGCTGGCCCGCGACCTTGCGGGCCGCGCGCCGGGCGGAGTCGGACGGCGACTTCGCGGCCTGCTTGGCCGTGCGCGCGAGGTGCTTCGAGAGCGTCGCCGTGGCGGAGGCGAGGTCCCGGGCCGCCTTCTTCGTGTCGCGCACCGCGTCCTTCAGGGGGTCGTCGCTCATGGTTCCGTCTCCCGTCTCAGACCGGACGCGTACTTACCTCTCCGGCCCGCCGCGGGGCCCTCACCCCGAGGGCACCGCCCCTCGCGCCGGTCGCGCCGGGCGATGCGGCGTGGCGTTGTGACGCGCGAGCTCCTCCGGCGCTCGGAACCGGGCGCCGCATAGCCCGCAAACGAGCCCGGGCCGCTCGGACTCGGGGTTCATCTCGAGGCTGGCGCGCGCATCGCCGCCCGCGTGGGCCGCCCGCACGTGCCGCACGAGCTCGCCCGGGGAGCCGAACGATGCGCCGCAGTCGGGACACTCGTCGGTCATGCGATTCCGGCTCCCGGGCCACGAGCTTCCGGTCCGCCCGACGCGCTTTGTAGGTTTGTCCCGCGCCGTCGCGGAGGTCGGCGATCGCCGAACGGAACTCGAGAAAATTTCTCCGATTGTCGAGCGGGCCGCGGTCGGAACCGGCCGAAATTCGAGTCGATCCCCCGCGTCGCGTAGCAAATCCCTTAGCACGAGCGCCGCTGGCCCGCCGAGGCGTTTCGATCACGAGCTCGTCTGCTGCGAACCCCGGTCCGCCGGACCCGGCGCGCCGGCCCACCCCGACCCCGCGCGCTCCGTCGCTGTGGACCCGTTGGACCGACGGGCTTCGCCGCACGCGCGCCCGCGGCTGGACCAGCGTCTATCGGGATCTCGCCCGGTGGACCGTGATCGCGCTGCCCATCGGGATCGTGGCCGGTCTCGGCGCGGCGGTGTTCTACGAGCTGATCGTTGCCTCCTCGAACTTCTTCCTGGGCACGCTCGCGGGACTCTCCCTTCCGACCGAGGGTTCGATCAGTCCGGCCCAGCTCGTCTGGTCGAGCGAGTTCCCGCGCGTCCTGCTCCTGCCCGCGCTGATGGCGTTCGGAGGGTTGGCGGTCGGGGCGATCGCCTGGAGCCTCGCTCCCGAGGTCGAAGGGCACGGGACCGATGCGGCGATCCAGGCGTTCCACTCCCGGGCCGGTCGGGTGCGCCTCCGCGTGCCCGTGCTCAAGACGATCGCGAGCGCGATCACGCTCGGCACCGGTGGCAGCGGAGGACGCGAGGGGCCGGTGGCCCAGATCGGCGGCGGCTTCGGGTCGGCGTGGGCCGACCTCGTGGGGCTCGGCGATCGGGACCGCCGGGTGGCGCTCGCGACGGGGCTCGGCGCGGGGATCGGCGCGATCTTCCGGGCGCCCCTCGGGGGGGCGGTCTACGCCGCGGAGATCTTCTACATCGGCGACTTCGAGCCCGAGGTCTTCGTCCCCGGCATCATCGCGTCGGTGATCGCCTACTCGATCTACTCGTCGATCCTCGGCTTCCACTCGATCTTCGCGACCCCGCTCTCGCTGGTCAACTACTCGTTCAACCCCGCACGCCTCCCGCTCTACGCCCTGCTGGGCGTGATCTGCGGCGGCGTCGGGATCTTCTTCACCGTCACCTACCACCGCACGGAGCACTGGTTCGGCAGTCGATCCTGGCACCCGGTGCTCAAGCCCGCGGTCGGGGCGGCGATCGCCGCGGGGATCTTCCTCGGGGCCTACTTCCTGCTGCCCACCTACGGCCACTTCGCCGCCCTCTCGTCGCTCTCCGTCGGGTACGGGTTCGTCCAGGCCGTGCTCGCCGGGGTCGTCGGCCCGCCCGGGGTCACCGCCACGTTGCTGATCGTCCTGCTGGCGGCGGTGTTCGTCCGCATGGCGATGACCAGCCTCGTGGTGGGCAGCGGAGGATCGGCCGGCCTCTTCGGTACGAGCGTCGTGGTGGGGGCGTTCCTCGGCACGGTCGTCGGCGAGATCTCCCACTCGCTGCTCCCCGGCCTCGTGCCCCCGGCCGTGGTGCCGGTCTTCTCGATCGTCGGGATGATGTCGTTCTTCGGCGGGATCTCGAAGGCGCCGCTCGGCGTGCTGATCATGGTCACGGAGATGGTGAGCAGCTACACCGTGCTGCCGGCCGCCATGCTCTCGATCTTCGTGGCGTACGTCGTCACCGGCCGCTACCACATCTACGAGGAGCAGCTCCCGTCGCGGATCGAGAGCCCCGCGCACCGGGACGAGTACCGGCGCTACTTCCTCTCCGAGACCCGGCTGGGAGAGGTCGCCCAGCACGACTCCGAGCCCGTGAGCCCTTCCGCGAGCGTCGAGACCGCGCTCGAGCTGGCCATCCAGCACGGTCGATCGGTGCTCTCGATCGAGGCCGACGGGGAGTGGTGGGGCGGGGCGCGGCTCACCGACCTGCTGAGCGTTCCGATGGACGCCCGGCCGACCACGCCGGTCGTCGAGGTCGCCCGGCCCGTGCCGCTCCTGCTCTCGAGCGACCTCTCGGCGGAGGAGGCCCTGGCGCGGATGGATGCGACCGGCGAGACCGCGGCCGCGGTCCTGGCGGTCGACGGTCCGTCGCGGATCCTCGGGATCGTCTCCCGCCGAGCGATCCGCGAGCCGCCGGCCGAGCCGGTCTAGGTCGACCCCGACCGCCCCGCGGCCGTCACGCGGGCGCGGGTTCGGTCGCGGGGAGCGCCACGACGGGGGCGGCCGCCTCGCGAGGCACGCGGGCCGGCCGCCGGGCCGATGCCGCGGCGGCCTCGAGCCAGAGCCCGTACTCCGCCTGCTCTTCCTCGGACATGTCGCACATCGCCTCCGCCATTCCGCCGCGAGGGATGAACCTTGGTCCCGCGGCGCACCGGGGGTTCCTCTCGCCGAAAAGAACTATACCCCTCCGGCGCGCGACGTGTCCCCGGGAGCCCTCCGGGAGCTCCCAGTGCCCATACCGGGAACGGGCGGGGGGGATCACGATTGACCGACGAGGAGCTCCGCATCCTCGACCTGAGCCGCCGGCCCCGAGGGGAGTGGGAGCCGCCGATCGGCGCGATGGGAGGCCCGCCCGCGCACGAACTCTACCACGAGCTCGTCAACCACGCGGGTCTGAGGGTCCTGCGGGATCTGGACGGGCATCCGTGGATCGAGATCCAGGACGGCGAGCGCCGGCGGGCGCTCCCCGTGCCCAGCGACGAGCTCCGGGCCGCGCTCGATCGGTTCCGCATGCGCCGCGGGCTCCGGCCGGTCGCGGACGCGGACATCGAGGAGTTCGCGCGCGTCGTGATCGCGCGGGCCTCGGATCCCGACGTCGCGTTCCCCGAGCGTTCGCATCCCGAAACGCCGCGGCCCGCGCCGGACGCCGCCGCGCCGGTGGACCCTGGGCCGCCCCCGGCCGACGAGCCCGCCGCCGAGGGCTGGGCGGTCGAGCGCCTCGACCGGATGATGGAGGAGGTCGACGAGATCCAGGGCCGGGCGAGCCCGGCGCCCGAGGCGCCCCGGGACGTCCCCTGGTGGAGCCGGTACGGCCACCCCGTCCCGCTCCACAGCCGGCTGCCCCATCGCTGGCACGCGTCCATGTCGGGCGCCCGGCAGGAGCGGCCGGCCCCGGACGGGGATCTCTCCCGCTACCTCCGTGCCCTCCGCGAGCTCGTGCGGGACGGCGCGTGGATCGGCCCACTGCACGAGATCGGACGGCGCACGGGCGACGATCCCGAGACGGTCTTCGCGGCGCTGCTGAAGTACCACTCCGACCTCGTCATCGAGGGCCTGGTCGTGGCGCCGGTGGAGCTCGAGGAGGGCTGGCGCTGGATGATCGTGGACCGCAGCCGGATCCCGCCCTCGCCGGACGAGCGCGACCGAGGGCCGACCCCTCCGTGAGGTGGGCGGCGCCTACCGGCTCGAGTCCTTCGCTGCCCGGTCCCGCCCGCGCGACCGCTTCTCCGCCCAGGTGCGGTTGCGCTCCGCGAGCCACTCGAAGTTCTCGCCGAGCGTCGGCGCGTGGACCGTGCGCCGCTCCCGATCGATCGTCGGCTTGAGGAAGTCCCAAATCGCCCGGGTCATCCAGCGCTCGTGGACCAGCTCCTCGTTGAGGAGCCCGAGCTTCACGAGCGTGCCCATCGACTCGAAGAGCTCGAGGAACCGGCTCACGTAGGCGAACTCGGGCGCGTCGCGCAGGATCGGGTGGAAGTTGGGGTCCTCCGACCCGAGGTGGTTCGCGCGGAACCAGTCGATCGCCTTGCGCGTCTCCTCGCGCGCGGCGAGGTCGTCGAACCGGAGGAGGAGGTCCGCGTCCTCCCACGTCGCCTGCTTCGCCACCGGAGCCCTCGGGACGGATGAGCCGTGTCCCTCCTCTAATTCGTTTCTGCCGGCCGGGAAGGGTCGTCCCGGCTCACCGGGGGCGGGGCGGCTCGGCCTGGTCGAGCCGGATCGCCTCGCGGAGGAGCGCGACGAACTCGGGGCTCGTCGCCGCCTCCACGCTCCGCAGCTTGACGTGTCGGAGGTTCTTCCCGGTGCCCTCGAGGAGGTGCCGCGGGTCCTTCAGGGTCGTGCCCCGCCAGAACTCGACGCCCACGTGATGGTCGAACTCGCCGATCAGGAAGACCAGGTCCTGGCCCACGTACCACGGGTGGCCCCAGCGCCGCTCGACCCGAAGCTCGGGCGCGATCGCCCGGGCGAGCTGGCGCACGGTCTCCGCGACGCGGTCCGGCGCGTCCGGGCCCGGCTCGGAAGGCTTCGCGCGTCGCGGCACGGCGGGCGGGCCGAGCGCGCGCTCCCTATCTAAGCCTCGCCGCCGCGGCGGGACCCGGCGAGAGCGCCTCCCCGTCCACGGGCTCGACCGGGTCGTCGGTCCGGACCCGGCCCTCGCGCAGCACGCGGGCGTACCAACCCCGCCGATCGAGCATCACACGCAGGAACTCGGGCCCGCGGGCCTCGCCCACGTACGGGAGCTGGAACAGGTTGTCGCAGGGGGTGCACGGCTTGGAGACCTCCAGCAGGACGGGGCCCACCCCCACCCGCCGGCCCGGGGCGAAGGCGTCGTAGGGGAGTCCGATCGTGGTCAGGTTCTCGCCGAGGTCCCCCGGCCGCACGGGCCACCCTTCCCGATCGAGCTCGCGCAGCGTCTCCAGCGGCATCAGCAGGATCGCCATGGCGGGATCGTCGTGCGCCACGTCGTGCCGGTAGACGTTGTAGTCGCCCTCGACGCCGTGCACCGTGATCTGGGCCTCGGGAACCGCGACCTTGGGAAGGCCCCGTTCGCCGGGGATCTGGGGCTTCCGGCTGATGCGGTAGACCCGCCCCCGTGGTCCGGTATGCTCGCCCATCTCGGCGCGACGGCCGGCGCATCAGACTCCCGCCGTCTTGAGGCTTCGCTCGTCCCGGGGCGGCCCGATCAGCGCGGGGAGGGGACCCGGCGCCGCGTCGTCCACCCGGCCATCCCCACCCCGATCAGGACCGCGCCCACGAGCGCGAAGGCGAAGGTGGTGGCGATCACCGCCCCATCGACCCGCGCCACGACCGAGATGCCGGCGGCCGTCCAGACCATGCCGGAGACGGCGAGGGCGGTCGCGATCTCCGTGCGCTCGGCCCCGGCCGCGACCGCGGTGAGCAGGAACAGCACGACCCCGCCGATGGCGACGACCTCACCCGCGCGGACGCCGAGCAGGGCCCCGCCCAGCAGGAGGGCGACCCCGAGGAGGGCGAGCGATCCCCACCAGGCCGGTGTGTCGGCGAGCTCCCCGAGCGGAGCGGGCCGGTACGCGGAACGCGGCACGACGCGCTCCCCGACCACGATGTAGGGCGAGCTCCCGCTCCCGTCGGCCACGCTCCCGCTAGGTCGCGGACGCAGATATCCGCGCGGAAGACGGTTCAACCCCCGCTCCTGTGGCCCGCGGAGGGACGACCACGGGGCTCGCCGATCTGGTCCTCTTCGGACTCGTGCTCGGGTTCTCGCTCACGATCCCGCCCGGGCCCATGAACGCGCTCATCGCGTCCCGGGCGGCGCGGTCGCTGCGGGCGGGCATCGTCACGGGGTTCGGCGCGATGAGCGCGGACCTGATCCTGGGCGGACTGGTCTTCGGGCTCCGCAGCGTGGTCGACCTCGCCGCGATCGTCCGGTACATCTACGTGGTCGGCGCGGCGGTGATGGTGTACCTGGGATACCGCGTGCTCCGGGGCTCCGGCGAGGTCCCGACGGAGGAAGCCGCCGGACTCCGCACCTACTCCCAAGCGCTCGCCATCGGGCTGTCGAACCCCTTCCAGATCGTCTGGTGGCTCACGGCCGGGCTCGCGTTCGCCTACCTCGGCGGCGCGCCGCTGTTCCTCGCGCTGTTCGCCGCCGTCCTCGTCTGGGTGCTCGCGTTCCCCTACGCGATCCACCTCGGGTCGCGCCAGCGCCCCCGCGTCGCCCGGGCGATCGCGCTCGTCTCGGGCGCGGCGCTGATCGCGTTCGCCGCCTACTTCGCCTACCTCGCGCTGTAGGCAGGCGCCCCGGTCGGCTTCAGCCGCGCGGAGAACTTCGAGCGGAACTTCGCGACCTTCGGCGCGACCACGAGCTGGCAGTAGGCCCGCTCGGGGTTGCGCGCGAAGTAGTTCCGATGGTACTCCTCGGCCGGATAGAACGCCGCGAACGGGACGATCTCCGTGACGAACGGCCGGCGGTAGAGGTGCTCGGCCTGGAGCTCCCGGACCACCTGCTCCGCGGTCGCCCGCTGCCGGGGGTCGCGGTAGAACACGACGGACCGGTACTGCGGCCCGACGTCGTTCCCCTGGCGGTCCTTTGTCGTGGGATCGTGCACCGTGAAGAACACGGTGAGGAGATCATGGTACGAGAGCACGGTCGGGTCGAACGTGACCTGCACGACCTCGGCATGCCCGGTGGTCCCCGTGCAGACCTGCTCGTAGCTGGGGCCGGCCACCGAGCCTCCGGCGTAGCCGGGCACGACCTCGAGGACCCCGTTCAGCTCCGTGAACACCGCTTCCGTGCACCAGAAGCACCCACCCCCCAGCGTCGCGACCTCCCGCTCCCCGGCCATCGCTTTCGCGCCTCCTCGGGGTCCTCGACCCGGAGCCGGCATAAACCGTCTCGGACTCCCGTCGCCGGAGGCGGTCCTAATAGAGGCCCGCGTCTCGTCTCTTCCAGGAAGGAAGCGCCATGGGGTCGTGCCCGCACTGCGGTTCGGAGGTGTCGTTCGCCGTCGAGGAGGCCCGGGTCCTCACCGGGACCTGCCCGTCCTGCCAGAAGGTGACCACGCTGTTCGAGGGTCCGGTACCCCTGGGGTCCGCGGGCCCCGAGGCCGCCCCCGGGGAGGCCGCGGAAAAAGGCGAGGACACCGGTCTCGAGTGCTCCGAGTGCGGCGGGTCGCTGACCATCGAGCCGTCCCCCGACGGGTCGATCGAGGTCGCCTGCACGGAGTGCGAGACCGTGGCCCGCTACGTCCCGGAGGAGCGGGGGTCCCCGCGAGGACCCTCCGAGGAGGGACCTCGGTCCCGCCCGGGTCGCGACCGGGAGCGCGCGAGCCCGGGACCGCGCTCGCGTCCCTGCCGCCAGTGCGGGGCGCCGCTGACCTTCACCACGGACGAGAACGGCCAGCTGACCGGCGAATGCGCGTCGTGCGGCAACCGATTCACGCTGCCGCCCCGGACGGACCGGTACGGCGGAGGGAACCGCGGACCGCCGCGCCGGTACGGTTCCCGCCCCGGTCCGCGCTATGGAGGCCGGTCCGGGGGGTGGTCCTCGGGCGGCGGCTACCGGCCACGGTCGGGCGACGACCGGCGACGGGACCGGGGCTCCGACGACGACCGCGACGACCGCAGCCGTCGGCGGCGACGCCGCGACGAGTAGCGACATCGCCCGAAGGGGGGCGCCCGATCGCTCGAGATGCCGCCCCGGTCCGGGAGCCCGACCCAGGCGCCGCTCGCGGCCTACGCGCGCTCGGCCGGCTACTATGACGCGATCTACTCGTGGAAGGACTACGCCGGCGAGGCCCGCCGTATTCGGGCCCTCGTCCGGCGCTTCGGACCCCCGCGGGCCCACTCCCTGCTCGACGTGGCGTGCGGAACCGGAACTCACCTGGCCCGGCTGCGCCGCTGGTACGAGGTCACCGGTCTCGACCGGGATCCGGTGATGCTCCGGGTCGCCCGGCGGAAGCTCCCCGGAGTGCGCCTCGTCCGCGCGTCGATGGAGACGTTCGACCTGGGTCGCCGGTTCGACGTCGTGACCTGCCTCTTCTCGGCGATCGGCTATGTCCGCGGCCGCCGCGACCTCCGCCGCACCGCGCGGCGATTCGCGGCGCACCTCCGGCCCGGCGGCCTCGCGCTGGTGGAGGCGTGGCTCACGCCGAGCCAGTACCGCGCGGGCGGCTTCCACGCGCAGATCCTCGGGACTTCGGAGCGGCCGATCGCCCGGATGAACCTCTCGGAGCGGCGCGGGCGCCGCTCCCTCATGGACATGCATCACCTCGCGGCCGGCGCCCGCGGTGTCGAGTACTGGGTGGAGCGACACGATCTCGGTCTGTTCACGCAGGCCGAGTACGTCGCCGCGTTCCGGGGCGCGGGTCTGCGCGTGCGGTTCCTCCGGGATGGTCTGCACCCCGGGCGCGGGCTGCTCGTGGCAGTACGGCCCCGCGAACGCGGGGGTCGTCCGCCTACTCGAGGATCGTCGTCGACGCGGCGGCCGCGCGGAAGTTGACCTTCCGGTGCGTTCCATCGCACAGCGGCTTGTGTTCGGAGTGCCCGCAGCGGCAGAGGGCCACGTTAGCCTTCCCGTCGATCAGCACCAGGTTCGGCCCGTTCTCGATCGACTGGACGACGACCTTCGGCATGGCCCCCCGACGGCCCCATCGCCCCTTAACCTCGCGGGGAAGCCGACGCCACCCGCGGGCGCCCGCGTCAGGGCGACGGCACGAACAGCATCGAGATCGAGTTCACGCAATGCCGGGTGTTCTTTGGCGTGAGCCGCTCCCCCACGAAGACGTGGCCGAGGTGGCCGTCGCAGCGGGCGCATCGGATCTCCACCCGCTCCCCGTCCGGGTCCGGGATCCGGCGGACGGCGCCGGGGATCTCCTCATCGAAGCTCGGCCAACCGCAGCCGGAGTCGAACTTGTCGTCCGACCGGTAGAGCGGGAGACCGCACTGCCGGCAGGTGTACGTCCCGCGGCGGTGCTCGTGCTCGTACTCGCCCGAGAACGGCGGCTCCGTGCCCCGGTGCAGGATCACCCGCGCTTCCCGAGGGGTCAGCTTGCGGAGCGTGGGGGCGGCGGGGGTCGACATGGTCGCGCGGAACGGCCAGCCCGCGCCGGCGGATAATGCCGGGGGGATGCCCGAACCGCCCCGCTCACGCGCGCTCGGAGTCCGGGGGCGTCGCCGGCGCGGAGGACGGGGCGCCCGGGGCCCCGGAATCCAAGGACCGGCGCGTAGGGGCCGAGGCGACCCAAGCTCGCAGGCGCGCGAGCAAGGGAAGGGCGCGCACGATCAGATAGATCGCGAATACGATGAGCACGATGAAGAAGCTCGTCGGCGCCGGCGACTCGTAGAACGCGATGAAGCTCCCCGCCCAGACCGCGAGCAGGGCCACGCCGATCGAGATCAGGATCGCGTGCCACGGGCGCTTCGCCAGCCGCACCGCGATCGCGGCCGGCGTGACCGTCAGGGCGAAGATCAGCAGGACCCCGATGACCGTGACCGCGACCGAGATCGCGACCGCGAGGGTGGCCATGAACACGAAGCCGAGCAGGGCCGTGTGCATCCCCTTCGCGTCGGCGACCTCCTCGTCGAGCGACGCGAACATGAGCTGGCGGTAGCAGACGAGGAGGACGACGAGCGTGGGGATCCCCCACTCGAAGGTCGTCACCACCTGGGCCGGGCTGATGCCGACGATCTCCCCGAAGAGGATCGAGTACGCCTCGGTCGCGTAGCCGTTGTAGAACGCGAGGAACAGCAGCCCGAGGGCGAGCATGAACGCCAGCACCGTGCCGATCTCGACGTCCCGATGCGACGCGCGCTGACCGAGCACCGCGATCCCCGTCCCGGACGCGAGCGTCGCCACGAGCAGCCCGTAGAACGGATTGATCCCGAACAGCACGGCCCCCGCCGCCCCCGAGAAGCCCGCGTGCCCCAGCGCGTGCGACGCGAAGGAGGAGCGGCGCAGGACCACGAGGTAGCTCACCACCCCGGCCAGGATCGCGATGAGAGTGCCGGCCGCGTAGAGGTCCTGGACGAACTGGAACTGGAACATGTAGCGCAGGTCCTCGAGGATGTTCCAGTTCCACCAGACCCACTGGAAGCTCGTCATGGGGCCGGATCCTGGTGGGCGTCCTGGTCCCCCACGATGACGAGATTGCCCCGCGAGTCGCGCAGGACCTCGATCGGGACCCCGTAGAGATCGGAGAGCCGTTCCGAGGTCAGGACCTCGTCCGGCAGGCCGGTCGCGACGTGGCCGTTGGCGATGTAGATCACCTTGTCGAGGTGGCGGATCAGGGGATTGATGTCGTGCGCCACGAGCAGGGTCGCGACGTTCCGGGTCCGTACCTGGCCGTGCACGAGCTCGACCAGCTCGGTCGCGCGCCGGATGTCGAGGTTCGCGAGCGGCTCATCGAGCAGCAGCAGGTCCGGCGCGCTCACGAGCGCCTCGGCGAGGAAGATGCGCTGGAGCTCCCCGCCGCTCATCGCCCCGAGCGACTTCGAGGCGATCTCCGAGGCGCCGACGGACCGCAGGGCGGCCGTGGTCGCCTGCCGCTCGGAGCGGAGCTGTCCCGGGGTCAGGCGGGGCAGCCACCGGTTCGCAGAGAACGCGAGCCGCACCAGCTGCACCGCCTCGACGTTGGTGTCGCGATCGACCAGGTGCGTCTGGGGCACGTAGCCGATCCGCGGGTTCCCCCGTCGCGGCGCCTCCCCGAAGACCTCGAGCTCTCCGCCGGCGGGGTGGAGGAGCCCTAGCAGGAGCCGGAACAGCGTCGTCTTGCCGGCGCCGTTCGGCCCGATCACGGCCACGAACTCGCCCGGCTGGATCTCGAAGTTCGCGTCCGTCCATACCGGTCGGCCCCGGTATCCGACGGTGAGGTGCCGGGCCCAGGCGACGGGTCCCGCGGCGCCGGGCTCCGCGATCCGCGCCGACGGCAGTCCCTCCGAGATCATTGACCGAGCTGGTTCGCGTCGAGGGCGACGAAGAGCGCGTTCAGCTCGCCGCCCATCCACTCCTGGAAGGTGGCGCTGGGCGGCACGATCGTCTCGGTGACGCTCATCACGGTCACGTTGTGCTCCTGGGCGATCGCCTTCATGTTCGTGGTGATCGGCGTGACCGTCTGCGCGTTGAAAACGAGCACCTTGACCTGGCCGCTGTCCAGCTGGCACTGGAACGTGACGACGCTCGGGTCGGGCGGGTCGTTGCCCTCCGCGACGGCCTCCATGAACGCCGGCGGCGAGACGAGGTCCAGGTCGGTCGCGTTCGCGAGGTAGACGAAGATCGACTCCGTCGCCGCCACCTTGGTGCCGGCGAAGTCCTTCTTGATGAGCCCGACCCCGTCGTAGAGCGACGCGAGGGACTTCGTCAGGTTGTCGTAGTTGTCCGTGAAGTAGCCGGTCAGCTGGGGCTCGAGGGTCGTCAGATTGTGGTACATCCACGCCACCGTCTCGTTCACGTAGGTGGGGTTGTACCACAGGTGGGGGTTGCCCGTCACGATCCCCCCGGTGACGCTCACGCCGAGGCTGTCTCCGACGTTGAGGATCGTCTGGTTCGCGACCCCGTCCGCGGCCACGAGCTCCGAGGCCCAGTCGTCGTAGCCGACGTTGTTGATGATGACGTACTGCGCCTGTGCGATCGCCTTCGCGTCCGAGTCGTTCGACTCGTACTCGTGCGGATCCGTGTTCGGGTCGGTGATGATGCTCGTGACATGGGTCCAGTTCCCCCCGATCTGCGAGACCAGGCTTCCCCAGAAGTTCTCGGCCGCCACCACGTTGATGACGTACGGGGCGGCGGCGGGACTGCTCGGGGCGAGTGCGGCCGGGGAGGCGACCCCCCCGGCGGGGGCGGTGGTCGCTACCGGCGGCGTCGTGGACGATTCGCCGGTCGCGTTGAACCCGAGGTTCACTCCCGCGCACGGCGCCGGCGGCACGCTGACCAGATAGGCGTAGGTGCCTCCCAGGGCGGCGACCACCAGTACGACCGCCACGACCACGATCACGAACGTCCGGTGGCGGCGAGGCGCGGGAGTGGAGGGTGTCTCCGACGGTCCGGAGGATGCGGATGCCGTCATCGTCCCTCAGTCGCGGCCCGCGCCGGTGTGACAGGGGGCGATCGGAGCCCCGTGGGGGCACGCGGCCGGGTGGTCCTGCGCGCGGCAGACCTCCTCGACCGTCCGGTGCGAGATGGCGAGATCGATCTCCCGCGCCGCGGCACACGACTCCGCGGGGGCGAGCCCCAGCCGTCCGAACAGCGTCTCCGCGACGCGGTGGTGCCGCTGGTATTCGAGCAGGGTCCGGCGGCCCTTGGTCGTGAGCCGGCTCTTTCCTCGGTACCGTTCCACGAGCCCCAGCCGCTCGAGCGGAGTGAGGTGCCCGAGCGCCGAGGGGGAGCTCATGCGCAGCGTGGAGGCGATCAGCTTCAGCGGGACGCCGTGTTCGTTCGTCTCCCGCCCGCCGATCGCCTGAAGCGTGTCCAATTGCCGACGCGTCAGTTCCTGCAGCGGTTCCATGTTCCGGAGCAGCCCGACCGAGGATATATGTGTACCCCTAATTTTTAGGTTACACCTACGATGGTCGCGGAGCCTCGGATCGCGTCGCTCCGCTTCGGAGCGAGGGAGGGGACCCGAGGTCCTCGAGGAAACCGTCAAGGCTCCCGGCGCGATGGCCGAGGGCCGGCGCCGGTCCGGCGCGATCGGTGACGCGTGGGTTCGAGTTGGACATTGGACTCCGGCCCGGGCTGGCGGACGAGAACGGGGTGGCGGTCGCGCTCGGCAATCTCGCGGCGGCCGAGCTTGAGCGCGAACGGAAGGAGCCGCTCGAGTGGAAGCTGGTGCGGGTGGAGGAGGTCAGCGGGCGGCACCACTTCGCGATCCTGGTGCGACATCCGTCCCGATTCCTCGACGTGGGCATCCGAGCGCAGCTCCAGCGGATCCTCGAGGGGCTCTCGCCTTTGACGGAGGACGACCTGCGTGCCCAGTTCGAGCGCGCGAAGGCGGACGGCCTCCACGCCATCCCCCTCACGGAGACCGAGGAGCAGGCCGATTACTGGCTGGACGAGGATTGGGTGCTGTGGTGGTTCGGCGACGCGGTGGGAGTGGTCCGCTGACCAGGGGTCTCGCCTCTCGCCGCGTCGTCGGCGCGCCGAGGCGTTCCCGCGGCGCGGAGAGGGAGATGGGCCGCTCGCAGGATTCCGGCCGAGCGTCGAGGACTTCCCGCTCCGCGATGGCGAACAGGAGCGGGGGCGCGAGTCGCCCGCGGCGCGATCGATCCGCGCGGGCTCAAGCCTACTACCTCATTCTTCGAGGACCCCTCGCGTCGGGGAAGAGCACCGTCGCGGAGGCGCTGGCGCGAGCGGTCCACGGGAAGGTCGTTCACCTCGACGGGCTCGCAGACCGGAACTGGGACGGCGGCTCCGTCGCCATGTACCTGAGAGGGAACGTCGCCTTGGAGCGCGTCGCGAGACCCTGGCTGGCCCGGGGCATCCCGGTGATCTTCGACGGCTGTTTCTACTGGAAGACCCAGATCCGCGACCTGGAGGCCCGTCTTCCGTTTCCGCACCAGGCCTTCACGCTGAAAGTGCCGTTGTCGGTCTGCATCGCGCGAGACCGGGGAAGGTCGGCCACCCCCAGCGGAGCGGTGGAAGCCGGGCTCGTCTTCCGCAAGGTCACTCGGTTCGAGTGGGGCATTCCCATCGACGGGCTGCAGCCCGTGGGCCACCAGGTCCGGTCGATCACGTCGTGTCTGCCCGATCGATAGCCCCGTACGTGGGGAAGACGCGGCCCGGAATAGCATGGATCGCCGACCCTGCGTCGAACTCCGTACTTTCGGAGGAGAACCCGCGGAAGGAGTGGACACGGGGGGATTTGAACCCCCGACCTCTGCTTTGCGAAAGCAGCGATCTTCCGCTGATCTACGTGCCCGCGGGGGCGGGGGAGGTCGGTCGCACTTTAAGACCTTTGGAAACGCCGCGCGCTCGCCCGACCATCCCGGGGGCTATCGGTCGCCCCGCAGCACCCGCGTGAACCGTACCAGCTCCACCAGATGGGCCGCGATGAACCTGCGGGCGTTCTCGTCGATCAGCTTCCCGTGGGCGTCGAACGCCTTCGCGGCGAACGGGACGATCACCTCGGGTCGATTGATCGGGAACATGTTCAGGAAGACCATCGAGTGGCGCAGGTCGAGCTGGGCGCGAACCCCGCCCATCATGCCCACGGAGGCGCTCATCAGGCCCGCGGGCTTTCCCTCCCACGCGCTCGTGCCGTAGGGCCGCGACGCCCAGTCGATGGCGTTCTTCTCGGCCGCGGAGAACGAGTAGTTGTGCTCGTTGATGGAGAACAGCACGGCGTCGGCCGCCCGGACCTTCTCCTTGAAGGCGATCACGTTCGGGGGCGGCGCGGCCTCCTGGTCCTGGTTGAACAGCGGGAAACCGGCGATGTCCAGGATCTCGACCGAGGTCTCGGGCGGAACGAGCTCGACCGCGGCGTCGAGCAGTCCCCGCGAGTAGGCGTTCTTGCGAAGGCTGCCCGGGATGCCGGCGATGCGGACGGGTGTCATGGTCCCCGACGACCGGGGCGCGGCTTAGCCGTGGCGGAACGCGCGGTTCACGCCGGCGCGGTCGCGATCGGCGGCGCCGCGGTCTCGCCGCTCGCGTCCTTCGGAGCCGGTCGACGGCCCGTGGAGGTCTCGGGGGCTACGGGCCCCGAGGGGGGCGGCCGGTTGCCCGTGGGAGGCTTCTGCGCGGTGGCCGCCGCGCGGACCGCGACCAGGAGGTGCTGCTCCGGGTCGTAGCGGAAGAGGCCCGTGTACCGCCCCCAGTTCACGATGTTCTGGACGGCCTCGTCCGCCGTCGCGGCGGTGACCGAGACGATCTGCAGGAGCTGCTCGTCGGTGAGGCGGCGGCCCGGCGAGCCCTCGAGGGCCCGGAGCAGCGTACGGAACAGGGTCGTCCGCTTCAACTGCTCGCGCAGGATGTTCTTGCGCTCGCGGATCGAGCTCGCCATGTAGCGCTGCCCGAGCTCCGTGAACGTGGCCCGCCCCTCCCGCACCTTCACGAGGCCGAGCACCTCGGCGAAGTCGAGCGCCGG
>JASHWL010000186.1 GCA_030044105.1 Thermoplasmata archaeon | reverse complement strand
TTGAGCGGTTCGACCATCCCGCGGTACTTGAACCAGTCATTGAACTCGGGCACGATGAAGTTGAACGTGCGGCCGGTGTAGGCCGCGCCGACGCGCAGGAACTGGGCCGGCGTGATCCCCCCGCAGTACCGGTTGCGCCCCGGGAGGCCGTGCGCGGGCACGCCGGTCCGGGGGTTGCCCCGAACGAGGTCGTCGATCGAGAACGTCTTGCCGGTACCCGGCGGGCCGAACAGCGCCAGGTGGAAACCGGTCGCCCCGGTGACGCGACCGGTCGGGGCGACCAGGGGCGCGTCCGCCAGCGCGTACTGCTGGAGGAGGGAGATGAGCGAGTCGAAGTAGAGCGCCTCGCCGAACAGCTCGCGCAGGTACTCCGCGAGCTCCCGCACGTCGAACGAGCGGCCGAACTCGAGCGTGGCCTCGAGCCGGTACCGGAGCACGTCGCGCAGGTGCTCGAGGAACTGGGAGTCCATCGCCCGGATCTCGGCGGGCTCGTCCGGGACCGGCTGGAGGGCGCCGGTATCGACGGACTCCGATCGGCCGATCTCGTCGAGCAGCAGCTGCCGGAGCTCGGCCGGGTACGGGACCTGGTAGAGCTTGTCGCCGTGACCCTCGGGCAGCTCGACGAGCAGCCCGCGCCGTTTCAGGCGGGTCAGCAGGCGGGCGGAGTCCTCGAAGATGCGCTCGCGGAGGAGCCGGGTGCGCAGCTCCGTCAGGCGGAACCGCGCCGGTTGCGAGGCCACGCCGCGGATCGTGCGGCGGCGATCCGCGTCCTCCACGACGCTCGCGAGCACGCGCGCGACCGGCAGGTCCGGCACGATGAGCTCGAGCGTCCCGGCGGCGACCACGCTCCGCGCTACCGCTCGACCGGGATATATTTTAGGCCGCTCGAGACTGCGCGGCCGTGGTCGGGCGGGCCTCTTCCGCGTACGAGCGCGAGCTGAGGACCCTGCTCCAGGGCGACCTCACGGCCGTGCGCGCCTACGTGCGCACGCTGCTGCCCGAGGACCGGGCGGACTTCGAGCGCATCGTCCACGAACCGTTCCTGGTGATCCGCGGCGCCGGTTCCCTCGGCTTCGATCTGGTCGCGCTGCGCCGGGAGCTCGCGTTCCCGCTCGAGGTCAAGGCCGCGTCGGGGGACGTGATCCGCTTCACCGACGCGAGCGGGCGCGCCGATCTCCAGCTCGCGGCGCATCGGCGCGCCGTCGGCCGGGTCGGGCTCACGGTGCTCTACGCCTACCGCCGGCTGGGTCGGCGATCGGAGGAGCCCTGGCGCATCTTCCTCGCGAGCGAGGTGCCGAGCACCGGGACGCTCCGGTTCATCTGCCGGCGCCTTCCCCCCGTGAGCACCACCCGCGGGGGCCACGGCATCCTCCGGTGGGACGAGGGGATGCCGCTCTCCCGGTTCCTCGCCACCGTGCGGAGCCTCACCGAGCCTTCGCCGCGGGTGGCCTCGTGAGCGTGCACGTCGCCTCGGTGGGCGTCGGGCGCTTCGGCAAGCGCCCGGAGAACCAGATCGACCTCGCCGCGGAGGCGTCGGGGATCGCGCTCGAGGGGATCGGCCGCAAGCCGATCGACCTCGTCGTGGTCGGGTCGATGATGGCCCACGGGCCGCAGGGACCCGAGGCGCTGTTGCCCCGGGTCGCCGAGCGGCTCGGTCTCGAGTCGGCCTCCGGGTTCCGGGTCGAGTCGGCGAGCGGGACCGGCGGGATGTGCTTCCACGCCGCCGTTCTCGCCCTCGAGTCCGGACGGTTCGAGCGCGCCCTCGTGATCGCGACGGAGAAGATGACCGATCGCACCACGGCCGCGAACACGCGCGACCTGGCGGCGTCGCTCCATCCGTCGGAGGTCGCGGCCGGCGCGACGATGCCGGGGCTCGCGGCGATCGCCTCGCAGCGCTATTTCCAGCGATTCGGGCTCGGCCCGGCGATCGCCGACGCGGCCACCGTGCACGCGCGCTCGATGGCCGCTCGGAACTCCGCCGCCCAGTTCCAGAAACCGGTCACACCCGAGGAGGTCGCGTCGAGTCGGATTGTCGCCGATCCCCTGCGACTCCTCCACTGCTCCGCGATGTCCGACGGCGCGGTCGCGCTCGTGCTCGAGCGGGGCACGGGGCCCGCGACGGTCCTCGGGCTGGGCCAGGGATTCGACTCCCTGCGCCTGATCGACCGCGACGACCTCGCGACGTTCGCCGCCACGCGCACGGCGGCGACGCGCGCCTACGAGAACGCGCACGTCGGCCCGAAGGAGCTCGGCGTCGTCGAGGTCCACGACGCGTTCTCGCCGTTCCTCTTTTTCCACGTGGAGGACCTGGGCCTCTTCGCACCGGGGGCCGGGCCGGCGGCCCTCGCCGCCGGCGAGTTCGGCCTCGAGGGCCGGACGCCGGTCAACCCGAGCGGCGGCGTGATCGGCCGCGGCCACCCGATCGCCGCGAGCGGCCTCGCCGAGGTCGCGGAGGTAGCGCTGCAACTGCGCGGGGAGGCCGGCACGCACGCGGTCGCGGGCCGTCCCAAGCTCGGCCTCGCGCATGCGATGAGCGGCGTCGGATCGCACAACTTCGTGACGATCCTCGGCCCGGGGTCCGGCGCATGAGCGAGCCGACGCTGGAGCTGAGCCGCTGCGAGAACTGCCGGGCCCGGTTCGTTCCGACCGACGGCGCGTGCCCGCGCTGCGGGTCGACGGACGTGCGCCCGTACCCCTCGCCGGCCCTCGGCACCGTCCTCGCGTCCACGGAGCTCTCGAATCCGCCTCCCGGGTGGACCGCCCCGCACCGGCTCGCGCTCGTCGAACTGCCCGAGTCGGTCCGCGTGCTCGCGATCGTCGACGGACCGTTGCCCGCCGTCGGCGCGGTGGTCGCGATCCGCCCGGACGGCGCCGTCTATCGCGCGAGCTCCGAGCCGGGCACCTGAAGCATCCGAAACGCGGGGAGGGGGATGTCCCGGGCCCCGGGGGATCCCGGCGCCCCTTTGAACCCCCGAGGTGAAATCACCACAGGATTAGCAATCCTGCGCCTTACCAGGCTGGGCTATCCCCGCGCGTCTCTCTCGAGCCCGGTCGGCTCCTTAAGGCTTCGCTCGGAACAGGGCGGGGTACCTCGCGATCGCGCCGTGCGCGCCGTCCCGAAGAGGCAAATGTTGAGATACGCGGCGCCGAATGGAGCCGCGATGCAGGGACCGTCCGGAGGTCCCGGGAGCCTCCCGGGTCCGTCGAGTCCCCAGCCGGGGTACCCCGGTCCCTACGGTGTGCCGGGGGCGTATCCCGGCCCGTACGGCGGCTACGGCGCGTTCCGACGTCCGCCCCGCCGTCGCGCGTGGCTCGTCGCGGCGATCGCGCTGGCCGTCGTCGCGATCGTCGGCGTCGCGCTGCTGCTGTATCTCAACGGAGCCTTCGGTCCCACGCCGTTCGGGAACCATCCGGACGTCGGGTTCTTCGGCGGATTCCTGCTCCTGTTCCTCATCGTCTGGCTCGGGTTCCTCCTGCTCCGGATCTCGTTCTGGACCGCGCGCACGCAGGGGCGGGGCGGCGGCTACGGCGGTCCTCACCGCGGCCCGGATCCGGCGGTGATGATCGCCCGTCAGCGCTACGCGCGCGGAGAGATCACGCGCGAGCAGTTCGACCAGATCATGACCGACCTCGGTCGACGGGGCCGCGGCCCGGGCGGGCCCCTCTCGGGTGGCTAGACCCCTCGGCCGTTATGTAGCGCGGCCGCGGTGACCGCGCGGGGGCACGGATGCGCGTCGCCAAGGCCGGGGTCGTGGGCGCGGGAACGATGGGCGCGGCGATCGCCGAGGTGCTCGCCTACAACGGCATCGAGGTCGTGCTCAAGGACGTCAACGCCGACCTCGTCGCCAAGGGCCTCGCGCGGGTCCGGGGGATCGTCGACGAGCTGGTCCGGTTCCAGGAGGGCCGGGGCCCCAAGGAGCTCGAGCGGATCTCGGACCTCATCGGCGACCTCACCGACGCCCAGAAGAGCCGGTTGGGAGAGAAGCTCGCGCCCAAGTTCACGCGGGCGCGCGGCGACCAGGTGGTCGGTCGCGTCCACGGCACCACGGACTACGAGGCGTTCCGGGATGTGGACCTCGTCGTGGAGGCCGTCTTCGAGCGCGTCGAGGTCAAGCGCCCGGTCCTCGAGGCCCTGGATGCCGTCCT
>JASHWL010000185.1 GCA_030044105.1 Thermoplasmata archaeon | reverse complement strand
CCCGGACGTACGGGTGACCAGCAGGCCCAGCGTCGCGCCGAACGAGAGGATCGCTCCGGTCCGGGAGGCGAGCTGGCTCACGCGCGAGTACGGGACGAGGGCGAGGAACGCCGCCGCGGACGGGGCCGCCAGGAGGAGGAACAGCCAGAGCGTCGGGTCGGGTGCGGTCATCCGGACAGCTCCGAGAGCGACGCTTCTTCGGGCGTGCCGGTGACCTCGCGCTGGATCGACAGGATGATCCCGACCAGCACGACGCCCAGCACGTCGAGGAAGACGACGACCTCAACGAACAGCGGGAACGACTTCGCGAACAGGGCGCCGGCGTAGACGACCGCGTTCTCCGCCTCCAGGTACCCGATCACTTGGACGAGCGTGGTCGATCGCGTCGCGAGCATGAACAGGCCCTCGACCAAGAGGATGAACGGGAGCGCCGCCCCGGGCTGTGGAAAGATCGGCGCGAGGGTCTCCTGGAAGATGAACCAGGCCACGATCGCGAGCGCCACCGCCCCCAGCGCGTGGCTCGTGACCCGGTGCGCCGCCCGGACCTCCCGCACCCGCCATCGGAACGACTGGAGCTGGGCGCGGAGCACGTACGGGATGAGCAGGGAACGCACGGCGATGGTGAGGCCGGCGAGGACCGCGAGCTCGATGCTCTGCTCGGTCCACGCGAGCCCCGCGAGGAGGCCTGCGACGAGGAGGGACTGAAGGGCGATCCCCCGGATCAAGGGGTCGACGAACGACTCGCTCTGCAGGTACAGGGCGGTGAGGAGGATCCCTACGCCGACCAGCGCCGTCGCCTCGGACGCGCTGATCACCTAGGGCACCCCCAGCACGGCGAAGGCGAACACCGCGAGCACCGCGAGCGAGAACGAGAGCACGAGGAAGTCGCGGATCTTGAACAGTCGGACCTTGGCGACGGTCGCCTCCACCACGACCAGGATCGCGACCAGGACGCCCAGCTTCGCGAGCAGGACGACGATGTTGGCCGCCGCGCCCCAGAGCGTCGGGGCCGCGATCATCCCCCACGGGAGCGCGAAGACGTTGACGAACACGGAGCAGAGGAGGAACTGCTTCATCCAGCCGTTCCACCGGAACAGCCCGAGCAGCCGCCCGGAATGCTCGAAGACCCGGCCGTCCTCGATCATGCCGAACTCCATCAGGCCCGCGCTCTCGACCGGCAGCTTGCCCGTCTCGGCGAGCAGGAGGAGGAAGAACGCCGCCGTGACCAGCAGGTGCGTCGGCGAGAGGTAGGCCGCGGTCGACGCGGTCAGGAGGTTGTTCGTGACGTACGGGTTGTTCGTCCCGCTGATCACGGCCACCGCGAAGAACACGACGATGAGCGTCGGCTCGGCGAGCGCCGCGAACGACACGGTCCGGCTCGCCCCCAGCGCCGAGTAGTTGCTGCCCGAGTCGATCGCCGCGAGGAGCGTCACGATGCCGGCGAGGCCGAAGAGGAGGCCTCCGCCGAGGAAGTCGACGGTCGAGGCGAACGGGATCGGATAGGGCGTGATGATCGGGACGACGAGGGCGATGACCAGGTACGTCCCGAACGCGACGAACGGCGCGACCACGAAGACGCGGGACGCCCCGCGCGGGAGCAGGGTCTCCTTCTTCAGGTACTTCGCGAGGTCGCGGTACGGCTGGAAGATCGAGGGCCCGCGACGGGACTCCGTCCACGCCTTGGCCCGCGCGGCGACGCCCGCCAGGAGCGGGGCGAGCAGGAGCACGACGGCGACCTGCAGTACGCTGGCCGCTTGCGTTGCCCAATCCATGCCTGCCCACTCCGTGTTTTGGGAGCAGGCGTCATTGGCCCCGAGGGCGGTTGGCCGGCGAACCGGCGGGCGGACGCCTCCGCCAACGCATCCACACCGGGCCGCCTACTTAGCCGTGATGTCGCTCGAGACGCTCCGGAGGTGCGGGGGACGTCGTGTCGTGACGTAGCGCGCCGCCGTCTCGTCGACGTCGGGATCCGCCGGTACGACGACCTTCTGACCGGCGAGCTCCACCGTACGGAGGGCCGCCTCGAGCGCCTTCACGCGCCGCGCCAATCGTTCGTTGTCGCGCGCGTACTGCTCGCCGATGATCGCGAGGCGTGCCTGCTCCCGCGCGTACACGACCATCCGCTGCTCGAGCACGCGGATCTCCTCGCGCGGAGCGGCCAGGCCGAAGATCGACCGGCGCGGTCGGGAGTCCGGTCGGGGGAGCAGCGGGAGGATCGCGCGGAACCAGATCCAGAATCCGGGCGGACCGACCGCGTCGATATCGACCCAGGCCCGCAGTCTCCGCCGCAGATCGGGCGGCAGCGCGAAGTCGTTCGACTCGTCCTCGGCCCGCTTCTTCGGCTTCGCAATGACGTACGCCAGCACCGCTGCTGCCCCTTAGGGGTCATCGGCAGCGTGCTGCGGTTCCCGACCGCGCACCGCGGACGGGGGCTGACCCCACAGCCCGGCGCCCGGACACCGGGACGGGTATATCTCGGATGCCCGGCCGGGCGGCATCGAAAGCCTCTACTAGCCGCGCGCCGCGCGACACTGTGACGTGGTCCGCGCCGTAGCGGATTATGTAGGAAACCCCTGTAGCCGTGCTACATGGCAACACCTGCCACGCCGGCGACCGTCGAGGCCCCCTTCGATCAAACCCAGAGCAAAGACCCGTTCTGGGCACCCGCGTCCGTGGTCGGCCTCTGTGGGTTCGGGACGACCACCATGATCGCGGGGATGGGCATCGCGTCGAGCGGGGTGAACTGGGGCGTCGACAACGGAGCCGTCTTCCCCATGGCCCTCGCGTTCGGGGGGAGCGCGCAGTTCGTCGCGGGCGTGATCATGCTCCGCCGGGGCGAGATCTTCCCCGGCTCGGCGTTCTGCGGCTACGGCGCGTTCTGGTGGGCCTTCACGCTGTTCCTGAGCGGGCTCACCGGGGACAAGGCGTTCGGGGCCACGGCCCCGTACGACATCGCCTGGTTCATGGTCGTGTGGACCCTCTTCACGCTGACCTTCGCCATCAATTCACATTATCATGGCGTCGGCATCGCGTTCGTGTTCTGGACGCTCGTGCTCGCGTTCCTGCTGCTGGCGATCGACTTCGCCATCGTCGGGTCCGGGCACACTCCGGCG
>JASHWL010000184.1 GCA_030044105.1 Thermoplasmata archaeon | reverse complement strand
CGCTTCAGCGCCTCCTCGATCGAGAACCCGGTCGCGTCGCCGCCGGCGTGCAGCGTCCGGAAGCGCGAGTGGGCCGCCTCGCGGCCCAGCGCGATGCGACCCTCGACGGTGTCGAACGGCACCCCGTAGCGGACCAGGTCCGCGATGCGGGCCGGCGCCTCGTCGGTCAGGATCCGGGCCGCCGCGCGGTGGACGATCTCGTCGCCCGCCTTGACCGTGTCCTCGAAATGCAGGTGCGGGGAGTCGTCGGGCCCGATGGCGGCGGCGATGCCGCCCTGCGCGTAGCGCGTGTTCGACTCCTCGAGGCGCGACTTCGTGACGATGGTCGGCCGAAGGCCGAGCTCGTGGCACCGGAGGGCCACGTACAGCCCGGCGATGCCGCTGCCGATGATCAGCGGCCGGCGCGCAGCCTCGGTCACCTTCCCCGGAGGGCGCGGCGGGACTAAAAACGGACCGGCCGCTCCCGGCGGCCGGGGCGCGTCCGTGCCGACGAGGGAACCGGAGTGGGGCGACCAGATCGAGGTGCGGGACGATCCGGCCCTCGCGGCCGAGCTCGTGGCGCGGCTGCCGCCCGCCGGCAGCCCCCGCGCGCTCCCGGTGACGGACCTGGTGGCGCTGCGCCCTTCGTTCTGGTCCCGCGTCGCTCCGGTGCCGCCGACGCCGGAGCGGGCCGAGCGCCTCGAGCGCGGCCGGTTCCTCCATCGGCGCCTGGGTCCGGCGATCGCGCCCCACGGCGCGCTCGAGGTCCGGCTCTGCCGGGCGGGCGTCGTGGGCCGGATCGACGCGCTCACCGACGTCCCGATCGAGCTCAAGACCGGCGCGACCTCGGTGCCGAGCTCCGAGCTGCTCGGCGCACGCCCCGAGCAGCTCGAGCAACTGGTGATGTACGCCGGGCTGGTCGACCGGGGGGTCGCCCGCCTGGTGAGCGTGGGCCCGTCGACCGGGCCGGCGCCCGACGTGCAGGTCACGGAGGTCGAGATCCCGGACCGCGCCGCGGTCCGGGCCGAGATCGCCCGGCGGCGGGACCGCCTGCGCGCGGCGCTCCACGCGGGCGCCCCGACGGGCCTGCCGCGATGTCCGTGGAGGGGGCGAGGCTGCGAGTTCCAGGCCGCGGGCACCTGCGACTGCTCCGGCGAGGAGGCGAGCGAGCCGTCCGCGCTGCTGCCGGTCCTCGGGCCCCTCCGCGACCGGGCCGACCTCGCGGAGGAGATCCGGGACCGCATTCGCTCTCCGCCGGAGGGCCTCCCGCCGTGGCACCGCTTCCGTGACCTCCTCTACCTCCGGCGCACGTACTTCGAGCGCGTGCAGGGTTCCCCGCCGGAGGCGGCCCGAGCGCGCCGCCCCGACGCCCCGGCGGACCTCTACGAGCGGGTCCGCGAGGCCATGGAGTCGGGGCCGATCGGGGAGGTGGCGAGCCTTCCTTCCCGGTCGGACGAGGTCGAGGAGGACGTGCCCGCGTTCCGGGGGCTTCCCTGGATCGAGCGCGTGACCCGGGGATGGGAGCGACCGGACCGTGCGACGCTGCTCGAGCGCTATCCGCAGTACCTGCTCGAGCTGGGCTTCCGGTCCATCGCGGTCGGCGCCCCGTCCGCCCGGCTCCTCCTCGGATGGGAGCGGGGGCGCGACGACGCGGAGCGCGTCCAGGCGTTCGAGGTCCGGCTGGGACCGCCCACGACGTTCGCCCGGCTCTGGCGGGAGCGCGCGCGACGCCTCGAGCACGCGATCCGCGACCGGGCGCCGACCGAGCTCGAACCGTGCCCAGAATGGATGGCGGCGACCTGCCCCTACGCCGCGACCTGCGGCTGCGCGGACGACGCCGGCCGGTCCCAGCGGTAGATCGTCGTCGCGAGCACGACGCCGAACCCCACCGAGTCGTAGAGCCGGCGCGCCCCCTCGTTCCCCTCGCTGACCCAGAGGCGCACGCGCTCGTAGCCGAGGGCGCGCAGCGCGCGGAACCCCCAGCGGAGCAGGTAGCGCCCGTACCCGTGCCGGTGCGCCTCGGGGGCGACCATGAAGTCCAGGAAGACCGCGTGCCGGGCCGACTTCTCGCAGGTGAGCAGCGCCCCCAGGAGGGCCGGCGGGTCGGCGCGGTAGAGCGTCGTGGAGGCCTCGTCGAGGAACCGGCCGGCCTCGCCGGCGAGCAGTCCCTCCAGCACCCGGCGATACTCCGACGGCTCCGAGCCGATGAGGAGCGCGTCCTCGCTGCCGCGGAAGGCGCGGACATCGAGGTCCGCGAGGGCCTCGAGGGTCACGTCCCGCACCGGCACCCGGCCGATCCCGTCCGGCAGGGGCGGCAACGGCTCCCCGTCGCCGGGACCGAGCGAGCGCTCGAGGTCGAAGCGGCGCACGCGCGTCGAGCCGGGACGTTCCGCGAGCCGCCGGACCACCACCTCCTCCTCCGACGCCTCGAGCCCGGTGAAGCCGAGGGTGACCGAGCGCAGCGACGACGGCACCGCGTCGAGCAGGGCGGTGGCGAGGCGCAGGGCCCGCTCGGCGGCGCCCGGGCCGGTCGTGACGTGGACGTGCGCGAAGGCGTCCGGTCCCCGGTCGGAGCGGAAGGCGAGGCCGCCGCCGGTCGCGAGCGGCTCGTAGAACCCCGGCCGCGCCCCCGAGCGGAGCTCGGCCGCGGTCGATTCGACCCAGGCGCTCGTCGGAGCCTCCTCGCGCAGCTGGAGCTCGGTCCGCACGCCGTGGACCAGCTCGACCAGCTCGTCGAGGCGGGCGCCCCGCGCCGGCCGGGGCTCGTCCATCGCCGGCCGGCCCTCAGGACCCGGAGGCCCGGACGAGGATCTGCGCGATGTCCGGCGCGACCGAGGCCTTCTCGGCGGGGTTGCCCAGCGTGTCCGTCGAGAACACCTCGTCCGCCACCGCCTTGATCCGCTCGAAGGCGTCGCGCAGGAACAGCCCGTGGGTGCACGCGGCGCTGATCGCGCCCACCTGCTGCTTCTTGAGGAGCTTCGCCGCCTCCACGATCGTGCCCCCGGTGGAGATCACGTCGTCGACGATGACCGCGTGCTTCCCCTGGATCGGGAGATCGAGGTCGGGGGGCAGCGAGAGCTCGACGTGCTCGCTGTCCAGTCGCTTCTTCTCGAAGGCGAACCACGGCTTGTCGAGGATCTGGGCCATCCGGCGCACCCGCTCGATCCCGCCCCGGTCCGGCGAGACCAGGAGGTCGACCGGCCGCTCGCGCAGGAGCCGCGCGATCGCCGGGATCCCGCTCGCCTCGTACGCGGGCTTCGTGAAGTGGCTCAGGGTCTGCGGCGAGTGCAGATCGACCGTGATGACCGCGTCCGCGTCGAGCTCGACGTGCCGGCAGAACGCGCGGGCGCTCACGGGCTCGCCGGGGAAGAACCGACGGTCCTGCCGGGCGTAGCCGAAGTAGGGGACCACCACGAACACGCGCTTGGCGCCGGCCTCCCGCACCGCCTCCTCGAGCAGCAGGAGCTCGACCAGGTCCTGGTCGGTGCGGGTCGACTGTACGATGACGACGTCCTCGCCCTCGAGCCGCCCGCCCACGCGGACGTACATCTCGCCGTCGGGGAACCGCTTCGTGAACGGGATCGCGAACGGGGCGTTGCCCAGCTCCCGGGAGATCCGCTCGGCGAGGGCGGTCGACGCCGTACCTCCGATGACGTGCATCGCGGGGTCGCTCCGGCGAACGGACCGGGTTCGGGACTAAAGGTTTGCCTCGCGCGCGACCCGGCGGCTAGTCGTCGTCCGAGTCGTCCGACCGGCGCTTGGCCCTCTTCGCGCGCCGCACGCGGGGTGGGGGACGCCCCCGGTGCCCGGAGGGGCTCGACCCGGGCGGGGGCCGGGTCGAGGGCCGGCGCTTCGGGACGTCCGGCTCCTCTTCGTCCTCCTCGTCGTCCCGGTGCCAGGGCCGGATCCCCTGCAGGAAGCGGCGGGCCCAGCCGGGCGGCCGCTCGTCGTCGTCCTCCTCGTCCTCGTCGTCCTCGGACCGGCGCCGGGGGTCCTGGACGCCCTCCGCCCGGAAGGCGTAGTGGATCCCGAAGGCGAGCAGGATCAGCCCGGCGATCGTGATCCCGAGGAACTGCCACGACTGGGGTGGCACGTACTGGGTGTTCCCCTCGATCAGCAGCTTCAGCGCGCCGAACCAGGGCAGCATGCCGCGCGCGACGCCGACGATCCAGCCCGGCTCGACCAGCGCGCTGTGCCCGTCCAGCTGATCGGGATAGCCCTGGCAGGAGACCCCCGGCGTGCAGTCATCGCTGCCGCCCACGAAGTTGTTGTCCCCCATCGTGAGGAAGCCGTTGTGGGCCCCCAGCTGACCGGGACTGAGGGGGATGGTCACGACGGCGTCGCGCCAGCCGATGTGGTACAGCGTGAGCGTCCCCGTCAGGTCGGTGAGGTCGGCCCGGGTGGTGCACGGGGCGGGGGTGGTCGATCCCGAGCTCGTGAGGTTGAACACCGCCCCGGCCGCGTCCCCGCACGGGAGGCCCAGCAGCTGGGTCGCGTTGTAGCCGCCGGTGTCCGGAAGGGCGTCCCACTGGAGGTAGAGGATCGCCCGATGGATCGTCGGCGTGCCCACGACTCCGTTGGCGTAGTAGAGGACGACGTCCCCGTACTCCCCGTAGGTCGTGTAGCCGGTCTGGAGGCCCTGGACGTAGGTCGTGATGCGCGAGGTTGGGATCTTCTGCGCCAGCACCAGGTCCCCGGCATTGATCAGGCCGACGATGTCCGTCGAGCCGTGCTGCATGCTGCTCGACTCGACGACGTAGACCGGCGGCCAGTTCTGGGTGTAGGCGTAGAGTCCGACCAGCAGCAGGACGATGATCGCGACGGCCACCAGCGGCTCGAAGTAGAGCGAGTCGCGGGCCCGCCAGTAGACCGGATGCTCGTCCCGGGAGATCCAGCGTCGCTTGCGGGAGGGGTACTCGTCGGGCTCGTCCCCCTCCTCCTCCCCCTCCCCGTCCTGCCCCTTCCACCGCTTCACCGGTCGCGGGGACGTGCGGCGGGTCGCGGCTCGGGTCCGCTTGCGTCGGGGAGGCGAGGACGCTTCCTCGTCGTCGGCCTCGTCGTCGTCCAGGTCGTCCTCCCGGACCATCGGAAGCCGCTCCGACCGGCCCCGCTTAACGCTTCGGCTCGAACGGCACCCGGGCGCGGCCGGCCGGCCCCGGCGGAGCGGGCGCGGTCCTCAGTCCCGCTCGTCCGGCGGCAGCAGGTCGGGGATCCCATCCTGGATCGGGTAGTCCTCGCGGCACTTCGGGCAGCGCAGGGTCCCCTCGAGGATCTCCCCGTGCTCGGTGGACTTCGCCGTGAGCTCGAGCTCGCCCCGGCAGACCGGGCAGCGCAGGATCTCGATCAGGTCCGGCCTCACTTCGATCCTCCCTCGACGATCCCGTAGCCGATCAGCCGCCAGGCGTTCAGGCGGCGGGAGATCGCGACCCGGCTCCCCGGGAACACCGTCACCGGCCGGTTGAGGGAGAGCTCCACCTCGTCGCCGCGCGCGCTCGTCACCTTGCCGCTCGCCACCGTGGTGCCCACCGTCACCGCCAGCATCTCGCTCGTGCGGATACGCTCCACCTTGATCTCGCGTTGGGCCCCGAGGACCCGGTCGAGCAGCGTCGCGCGCAGCCGGATCTTCTGCGTGAGCGGTGGGAGCGTGCCCGAGGTGCCGACCAGCCGCCCCGTGAGCCCGTCGCTCTTGGCGAGCGCGGGATCGAGCGTCGTCCCGATCGCGGCGAGGCCGCCGGGTCGGAGCTCGGGCCATTCCTGACCGCCGGAGACGATCGACGTGACCGAGGTCGTGATCGACTCGGAGACCCCGTTGTCGCTGCCCGCGAGCCCGGGGCGGATCTCGATCTCCTCCCCGACGGTGATCTTCCCCTGGAGCAGGGACCCGCCGAGGACGCCGCCCCGGAGCGCGCCGGGCCGGGTCCCGGGCCGGTTGATGTCGAAGGAGCGGGCGACGTACATCAACGGGGGCTTCGCGGCGTCGCGCGCGGGCGTCGGGATCGTCGTCTCGATCGCCTCGATGAGCGCATCGATGTTGACCTTGTGGTTCGCGCTCACCGGCACGACCGGGGCGTTGGCGATCGGCGACGTCTTGAGGAACTCGACGATCTCGCGGTAGTTCTCCCCGGCGGCGTCCTCGGGCACGAGGTCGATCTTGTTCTGGACGACGACGACCTTGCGGACGCCGATGATGTCGAGCGCGTAGAGGTGCTCCCGGGTCTGCGGCTGGGGCACCTTCTCGTTCGCCGCGACCAGGAGGAGCGCCCCGTCCATGATCGCCGCCCCGCTGAGCATGGTCTCCATCAGCGTCTCGTGGCCGGGCGCGTCCACGAAGGAGACCGCCCGGACGAACTGCGCCGGCTTCCCGCAGCCCGCGCACGTCGGGTCGGTCGTGTAGCAGGACGGCGGCGGGCAGTCCGGGCACTTGTAGAACGCCGCGTCGGCGTACCCGAGCTTGATCGAGATGCCGCGCTTCAGCTCCTCGGAGTGACGGTCGGTCCACTCGCCGGTGAGCGCCTGGGTGAGCGTCGTCTTGCCGTGGTCGACATGGCCCACCAGGCCGATGTTGACCTCGGGCTGCCGCGGGACCTTCATGACGCGGCGAGGAGCTCCGCGAGCGGTTTCCCGCCCTTCTGCTCGACGATCAGGTTGATCTGGACGGTGTCCTCGCTGACCGTGTTGCCGCGGAACGTTCGCCGCTTGCGCATGCCGGGCCGGGGCGCCTCGAAGCCGAATCCGTCCCCGACGTAGAGCCGCGTCTGGCGCGCTCCGGGGACGTCCGGGCGGAGCGGGAACCCGCTCTTGTCGGTGCCGCCCGTGATGCGGAAGGTGTAGCCCGTGGCGCCGATCAGCTCGCCGCCGATCGTCTCGCCGATGCGCTTCCCCAGGAACCCGGCGGCCTGGGGGTCGCCGACGGTCCGGGCGATCGACTTCTCCTTCTCGGAGATCACGAGCTTGTACTCGACCATGAGCGGCAGAGAGCGGGGCGCGCAGTTGGACGCTATTTAAATAGCTTTTCGAGGGCCGGGGCGGGCCCGGGCCCCGGCCCGAGGAGGCTCGGACCGGTGGCGGCGGTGAGAGCGCAGTCGACGGTGCCCGACGCGTGGTTGGTCACGGTGGCGGACGTCCCGCCGACCGTGGCGTTGAACACGGCGCCGGACGCGCTCGTGACCAGCGGCAGCGCGCACGACGTGTACTCGATGAGCCATTCCGGGCTGGTGGTGATCACGCTCACGGTCGCGCCCCCGGACACCACCCAGGCCTGGGTCGCATTCGGGTACTCCGCGAGGAACGACGTGCCGCCCGCGGCGTTCGCCGCCCCGAGGATCTTCGGGGAGTCCTGCATGCCGCTGCCGAAGCTGTTGAACACCGACGCGAGCGCGGTGCAGTTGGTGCCGCCGAGCGTGACGACCGCGGTCGCGGTCCCGTCGGCCACCGTCTCGAGGAGGATGCCGTTCGACGCGTTCTTCAGGAGGAACGTCCAGTACGCGGACGCCCCGAGCGCGGCGGTGGGACCGGTCGCCGGCACCGCCACGTTCGTCGGCTCCGGGCCGATCCAGCGCGCGGTGCAGTTCGCCGCGGTCAGGAGCGCGGAGAGGTTCGTCGCCGGCTCGAGGATCGCGACCGGCGTCAGCAGGGCGACGCCGGCGAACGCGTACCACGGGCCCCCGCCGACCGATCCCGAGCGCGACCCGGCGACGCCGACCGCCTGCGAGAACGTCTCGTCCGCGGGCGGCGGCGAGGACGAGGAGCCGAGGCGGACGGTGCCGGTCGCGAAGAGCGCGCCGACGACCACCGCGGCGACCACCACCACGCCGACGGCGATCCAGAGCCCTCGTCGGCGGGGCGACGCCGCCGTGGGCCCGACCGGCTGCATACGCCCGGAGCAAGGCCGACGGCGGTAGAAAAGCGCGTCCGACGCCGGTCGGTTTCCTTCCCGTCCGACCGCTTAAGAGGAGGAGGCCCCGTCGCGACCGGGCGGGAGCCCGGACCTTGGTCGGCGCGTCGGAGGTGATCCTCGGCGTCGAGATCGCCGTCGTCGTCGGGGGGTTCGGCTACGCGGCGGCGTCGGACCTTCGGACCCGCGAGGTCTCCGATCGGGTCTGGCAGCTCATGGGCGTGCTGGGCGCCGGGCTGGGAGCCGTCGCGCTGGCCCCCGGCGGCCTCCTGCCGGTCGTCGCCTGGATCGTCGTCGCCGCCTTCACGCTCCAGCACGTGGTCGCGTGGGACGCGGCGCTCGGCCCCCGCGGGGAGGCGTCGGCGGATCTCCTCGAGGCGGGGCTCTACGCGGCCGTGATCGTGGGCCTCGCCGTCGCGGTCGTGCACTGGGGCGTGTCCGCGACCGGGGTCCCGTGGGCGGTCCTCGCGGTCCTCGTGAGCGTGCTGTTCGCGCGGGGGCTGTTCGAGGCCGGCGTCCTCTACGGCGGGGCCGACGCGAAGGCCCTGATGATCGCGGCCCTGGTGCTGCCGACGTTCGCGAGCGTGCTGCTCCCCCTGTCCGGCTCGTTCGCGCTCGTCCTCGCGTTCCTTCCGTTCGCGGTCAACCTCCTGATGAACGCCGCGCTCCTGTCCCTCGCGATCCCGATCGCGATCGCGGCGCGCAACCTGGCGCGGCGGGAGTTCCGGTTCCCGTCGGGGTTCACCGGCTACATGCTGCCCGTCGCCGAGATCCCGCACCGGTTCGTGTGGCTGAAGGATCCCCTCTCGGTGGGCGCGACGCCCCGCGACGAGCTCGAGACCGCCGAGGACGATCAGCGGGAGCGCGAACGCCTGGCGGCCGAGCTGAGCCAACGGGGGGTCCGACGCGTGTGGGTGACCCCGCAGATCCCGTTCGTCGTCCTGATGGCCGCCGGCGCGATCGCGGCGCTCCTCGCCGGGAACCTCGTGCTCGACCTGATCGCGCTCGCGTGAGCCCCGCGCCGCGGCCGGTCGTCGCACCGCCGCACGCGAAAGCTTTTGACCGCCGGCCCCGGTCCTTCGGCCGAGGGAGAGCGTGCCCCCGCACGAGAAGGACGCCCCGATCCGGGTGCTGATCGCGAAGCCGGGGCTCGACGGCCACGACCGGGGGGCGAAGGTCGTCGCCCGCGCGCTCCGGGACGCCGGCATGGAGGTCATCTACGCGGGACTCCGGCAGACCCCCGAAGAGATCGTCCGCGCGGCGCTCGAGGAGGACGTCGACCTGATCGGGCTCTCGATCCTCTCGGGCGCCCACATGGCCCTCTTTCCCAAGGTCCTCCAGCTGCTGAAGCGCGAGCACGCCGGCGACATCCCGGTGTTCGCCGGGGGGATCATCCCCGACGAGGACGCCCGTCGGCTCCGCAAGGCCGGCATCCGGGCGATCTTCGGACCCGGCAGCTCGCTCGAGGAGATCGTCTCCACCGCCCGGAAGCTGGCCCGCACCGCCCAATGACCGGGGCCGCGCGCCTGCCCGCCTCGGCCCGGGCCATCCTGGACGGGGACCGGCGGGCGCTCGCCCGCGCGATCTCCGAGGCCGAGGACGATCGGCCCGGCGCCGCCGCGGTCGCGCGCGCGCTCTACCCGCGCACGGGCCGGGTCCCGATCGTCGGGATCACCGGTCCGCTCGGCGTCGGGAAGTCGAGCCTCATCAACCTCCTCGTCAACCGGCTGCGCGAGCTCGACCGGACCGTCGGGATCATCGCGGTCGACCCGTCGAGCCCCTACACCGGCGGCTCGGTCCTCGGGGACCGCATCCGCTTCGAGCGGAGCGCGACCGATGCGGGCGTGTTCTTCCGCTCGATGGCGAGCCGCGGCGAGGCCGGCGGCGTCGCGGCGGCGACGCGCGAAGCCGCCCGCCTGATGGAGGCCGCGGGCTTCGACGTGATCCTCGTGGAGACCGTCGGCAGCGGCCAGGTGGACATCGCGATCCGGAACATCGCGACCTCGAGCGTGGTCGTGCTGGTCCCGCACCTCGGGGACGAGGTCCAGACGCTCAAGGCCGGTCTCTTCGAGATCGCGGACGTTTTCTGCGTCAACAAGGCCGATCTCCCGGGCGCCGACCTCGCGCGCCGCGACCTCCGCGAGCTCGTCGGCCTCGGCGGCCGTCCGGGCGGCTGGTCGGCCCCCGTGGTCGCGACGTCGACCCAGCCGCCGAGCGGGATCGAGGAGCTCTGGAACGCGGTGGACGCGCACGAGCAGTTCCTCGACAAGTCCGGGCAGCGGGAGGTCGACGAGCGGCGCCGGCTCTCGGTCGAGATCGTCGAGCGCGTGCGCGCGGAGGTCGGCCGGGCGCTCGCCGAGCGTCTCGAGCGCGACCCCGTGCTGAAGGACCTCCTCGACCGGGTGGTCGCCCGGTCGATCGACCCCCGCACCGCCGCGGACCGGCTCGCGCGCCCGGTGGCCCGCGGCCGGTAGGGAGGCCGCGATGGGCGTGTCGCCGTTCCTCCTGCTGGGGCTGGTGTTCGTCGCGATCGCGGCGGTCGCCTACTTCGTCTACGCCTCGTTCGTCTTCGGCGCCGGCTACCAGCCGACCCCGCGGCGCTCCGTCGCGACCATGCTGCGGTTCGCGGAGCTCGGGGAGCGCGACACGCTCTACGACCTCGGCGCCGGCACGGGGGCGATCGTCTTCCGAGCAGCGCGGATCTACCGCGCGCGGGTGATCGCGGTCGAGGTCGAGCCGATCCGGGTGCTCGTGCTGCGCCTGCGGCGCGCCCTCGGTCCGTTCGGAGACCTCGTCACCGTCCGCTGGGGCGACTTCTTCCGGCTCGACTTCCACGACGCGACCGTGGTGACGGCGTTCCTGTGGCCGGGCGCGATGCGACGGCTCCGGCCGAAGCTGGAGCGCGAGCTGCGGCCCGGCGCCCGCCTGGTCAGCCACGTCCACCCGGTGCGCGCCTGGGTCCCCGACGCGTACGACCCGGAGACGGACGTCTACCTCTACCGGTTCCCGCCGCGCCCGTCCGACGCTACGGGTGGAAGCTGAACCAGAGGACCGCGCCGATCACGAGCACGATCAGGATCACGATGGCGCCCGCGATCCAGCCCTTGTTGGCCCCCCGGTCATCGGCGTCCATGATCCGGGCGTTCGAGGCCACCATCGGCCGGTGACCCGCGCCCCGGTTTATCCGTCCCCGGCACGAACCGGGGGCCGGATCACGGGATAGGGCCGCCGATATGCCCGGTCATCCCGAGCCAGATGATGGCGATCCCGACCGCGGCCGCGACCACGAAGATGGCGACCGTGAACGCGAGCGAGGGCTTCGGCACGGCCTCGGGCATCGCCCCGCCGACGGCGGACCGGTTCAAGAGGCCTAGGTTCGTTCGCGGAGGGACCCGGGCCCGGTCACTCGGGCGGCGCGGCCGCCTTCGGCGCCTTCCGGGGGTGCCGGGCCGGTGCCGCGGGCGCGTCCGTCGCCGCCGGGGTCGCGGCGGTCGCCGTCTCGGCCGGGGGGGTCTCGGCCGCGGGCTTGTCGGACTTCTCGCCCTTCTCCGCCTTCTCGGGCGTGGGCGTCACGTACTCCTCGACGAGGCGGATGGTGTGGGGATGGAGCGTCGTCCGCAACCGGTCGATGACCCGGGGCTTGGTCGCCATCCATCCGATGTCGAACTTCGAGCGGTCCGGCACCCGGATCGTGATCGTCTTGTCGTGCGTCTCGATGTGGAACTCCGAACCGCGCCCGTACTGGAGTTCGAGGATCCCGCGGACCTGCTCGGCGGGCTCGGTGATCCGGTCGACGACCTTGAACGTCCCCTTCACCTTGCGCCCCGCGAACGGCGGGTTGAAGTCGACGCGCACCCGCGCGGCGGTCAGCGAGACGACGCGCCCGCGCCGGCCCTCGATGGTGAGCACGGTCCCGATATCGAGGTGCGCATCCTCGCGCCGCATCTCGGGAAGGCGCGAGACCTCGTGCATCGAGAACAGCTCGATCAGGTTCGGGTCCCGCTCCCCGAACGCCTCGGCCGGAGCGAACTCGCGGACGACCTCCTCGCCGATCGGGAGCCCCGCGAGCGCGCCCTCGATCCCGCCGGGGAAGTACTCGCCGCCGATGGCGTGGGGTCGCGGGCCCCACTTCTGACCCGCCGGCACCTGGGCGTTGGCCTGCTGCGCGACCTCCTCGTGTGTCGTGTCGATGAGCTCGGTACGGCCCCCGCCCTCGGCCCACAGGTCGAAGTCGAGGTGCACGAGGTCACCGGTCTTGGTGACGTCGGGAGCGCTCGCGGCCTCGGCGGACATCGCCCCGCCGAACCGGGTGCTTGCTTAAGGTTTTCCGCGCGCGACCGCCGCCGAGGGCTGGACCGGGGCGCGAGCTCACCCGGCCGCGTGGCCGCGGACGCGACGCCAGCGGATCGTCGCGTGCACGAGCGCGATCGGCTTCATCATCGCCTCGACGTAGCGCAGCGGATGGCGGACGGGGCGGCGGGACTCCCCGAGGCGGCCGCCCAGCTCCCCGTTCTTCATCAGCGACATCGCCATCGCCACGAGGTAGCGGTACCGCTTCCGCGCCCATCGGGCGAAGCTCCGCTCGTCGCTCTTGTCGTGGTAGACCCAGGCCTCGGGGACGAACAGCCCCCGGCCGCCCGCCCGCTCGGCGCGGACCTCGAGGTCGTGATCCTCCGCGTACGGGATGCGGGGATCGAAGCCGAGCGCCCGGAGGTCCGCCGCGCGCCAGGCCGAGTTCTGCAGCGGCACGTAGGTCACACGGCGCGGCACGAGGTCCTCGTAGATCGTGGCCTCCAGCAGGTCGGCGTACCGCGCGTAGGGAGTGGTGGGGGTCCCGGCCGGCCGCGTCGGCCCCGCGGAGAACGTCGCGCGACCGTCCTCCACGGGCGCAACGAGCCGGCCCAGCCACTCGGGCGGGGCCCGCTCGTCCGAGTCCAGGAAGACGAGGATCTCCTCACGGACCTGCCCCAGCGAGGCCGCCCGGGCATCCACGACGCCCCCCGGGTAGCGGGCCACGTCGATCGACAGGCCGGCCCCCCGCGTCCGGGCGGTCGCGAGGAGCGGCTCGGGCGTCGCGGGCGATGCCGCGATCAGCACGCGCTCCGGTCGACGCGTCTGGGCCGCGAGCGAGGCCAGCGCGTCGGGGAGACGCGGATCGTCGCGCACGGCGATCTCCACGCAGACCGTCGCCATGGCGCCGCCCGGAGCCTCCGAACCCCTCCGCTCCGGTCCCTCAGGAACGGTATGCCTTAATCCCGTGGCCCCGTAGCGCGGGCGTGCGGGTCGTGCTGATCGGTGGCGGAGTGCACCCGATCCCCCCGACCGGCTACGGCGGCACGGAACGGTTCCTGGCGGACCTGCAGGCGGCGCTCACGGCGGCGGGCCATGACGCGATCGTGGTCAACCAGGTCCGGCACGGTCGACAGCGGGACGAGTACCCGTTCGCGCGCGCGCTCCCGGGTCTCCTCCGATCGGTGCGGTACGACGTGCTGCACGCGAACTCCCCCGTCGTCGGGAACCGGCTCGCGGGCCGACATCTCCCGTACGTCTACACGACGCACTCCCGACACTGGTACTTCCGGGAGCGGTGGTCGCACCGCTGGGGCTACTGGCTCGAGAAGCGCGCGGTCCGTAGGGCGAGCGCGCCGGTCGCGCTGACCGCGCGCCTCGCGCGCACCATGGCGTCCGCCGTGGGTACGACGCGCCGTCCGATCGCCGTCATCCCGTTCGGGGTCGACACCTCCCGGTTCCGCCCCGACTGGGACGCGCGTACCGGGAGCGCCGCGCTCGGGGTGGGCGTGGTCGCGCCGTTCAAGCGCTGGGAAGTCGCAGCCGACGCGCTGGCGGGCACGGGCCTCCGCCTCACCCTCCTCGGTCCGATCGCGGACCCCGCCTACGCGGCCCGGCTCCGCGCCGCGGGTCCGCACGTCACGGTCGCCGGCGAGGTCCGGCCCGACGTGCTCGACCGGCAGTTCGCCATCAGCGATCTGCTGGTGCATCCCAGCGCGGCCGAGCTCCTCCCGGGCGCGGTCGTCCAGGGTCTCGCCGCCGGGCTCCCGGTGCTCGGAGGACCGGCGATCGAGGGCCTCGTGGAGGACGGTCGGACCGGCTGGGTCCTCGGCGACGCGGACGTCGGGGCCTTCCGCGCGGGGCTCCGGGCCCGGGCGACGGAGCTGGCGGCGGACGCCGGACTGCGCCGGCGGATGGGCGAGGCCGCGCGCGCGGACGCGGCCGCCCGTTTCTCGTGGCCGTCGGTGGTCGACCGCTATCTTCAGGTCTACCGCGCCGTGGCCGCGGGCGGCTAGCCCGGCGCGCGGGCGGCGCGCATCTCCGCGATGGTCCGGTCGATCGCGGCGTCGCTGGAGTTCCGGGGCGACCATCCGAGGCGTTCCATCCGCTCGATGGAGAGCAGCTGGACCGGCACGTCCCCCGTCCATCCCCGCTCGCCGCCGGTGTACGTGATCCGGGCGCCGCCCCCGTGCGCGGCGACGACCTTCTCGGCGATCGTCCGGACCGAGGTCCGGTCCCGGGTCCCGAGGTTGAAGATGTTCACGGGGTCGTGCGTCGCGGCGACCGCCCGCAGCATCCCGTCCACGCAGTCCTCGGTCCGCAGGTAGCTCTTCGACTGCTGTCCGTCGCCGAGGACCTCGAGCCGTGTGGGGTCGCGTCGGAGCTTGTCGAAGAAGTCGAACAGGATCCCGCGGGACATGTACGGGCCGATGATGTTCGCGAACCGGAACAGGTGGGTCGTGAGCCCGTAGCTGTGCCCGTAGGCGCTGAACAGCCCCTCGACCGCCAGCTTGGACGCGGCGTAGAACGACTGGGGCTCGAGCGGCCCGTACTCCTCCGGCGTCGGGAGGACCGTCGGCCAGCCGTAGACGACGCTCGACGAGGAGAAGCGCGCGGCCGGCACGTCGTGCCGCCGGATCTCTTCGAGGAGGAGGGAGGAGGCGATCGTCCCCTCCTCGAGGTCGATGCGCGGGTTCGCGGTCCCGCGCCGGATGTCCCCGTTGGCCGCGAGGTGCCAGACGGCCCCGGCGCCCTCGAGCGTCGCGGCGTACTGCTCGGGATCCTTCAGGTCCGCGACCGTGATCGAGAGTCGCTCGCCGTCCGGCGCCGGGAGGTTCTCGCGCCGTCCGCTCGAGAGATTGTCGACCACGCGCACGCGCGCGCCGGACGCGAGCAGCGCCCGCACCAGGACCGATCCGATCGCGCCGGCGCCCCCGGTCAC
>JASHWL010000183.1 GCA_030044105.1 Thermoplasmata archaeon | reverse complement strand
GACTCCCGCCGCCCCCCGGGAGCTCTCGACTCGATACCTAGGGGCCCGCGACCCGGTGCGCGTTATCCGAAGCGACGCGCTCGTCCGGGCGCCGATGGGGGCCGATCCAATCCCGACCGACGCGAACCTGTTCGCTCTGCCCGCGGGCCTGCCCGCCCCGGTCGACGACGGAGCGGCCCGCCACCTCCCCGGCACGGTCGTCCCGTCGGTGCGGCTGCGTTCCAGCCGCGGCGGCTGGGTCGATGTAGGCGACGCCGCGCGCTCGCTCGCGGTCTTCTTCCTCTATCCGGCGACCGTGCGGCCGGGGATCCCCATCCCCGGGGAGTGGAGCGAGATCCCCGGGGCGCGGGGGTGCACGCTCGAGAGCTGCGGGTTCCGCGACGAGTTCCCGAGGCTCCGGGCGCTCGGCGCGACGGTGTTCGGGGTCAGCGGCCAGGGACAGGAGGATCCCGAGGCCGGGCGCGCCGAGCAGATCGAGTTCGCCGAGCGGGTCCATCTGCCGTATGCGCTCCTGAACGACTCCCGCTTCGACCTCGTACGGGCGCTCCGCCTGCCGACGTTCGTCGCCGAGCTCCGCGTGCCGGACGTCGCGTTCGAGGGGACCGTCCACCGGTTCCCGCTGCAGGGACGAACGCTCGTCAAGCGGCTGACCTTCGTCGCCGATCGCGGCCGCATCGAGAAGGTGTTCTATCCCGTCTTTCCTCCGGACCGGCACGCGTCCGAGGTGCGGGAGTACCTGACGACCCGCCCGGCCGGGTGAACCGGGGGGTCGGCCGGTCCGCGTCTCAGCTCCGGCCCGTGGGTCCCGGCGCGAACCGGAGGAGCTCCCGGAGGTCCTCGAGCCGGGTCCCTCGCCAGTGGAGGTCCTCGTCGGCGCGAGGCGCGTCGCGCTGGTCGTCCGGGTAGCGATACTTGAACGCCGTCAGGCCCATCGCCTCCGCTCCGGTCAGTTCCCGGCTCCCCCCGTCGCCCACGTAGGCGCAGCGGGTGGGCGGGAGGGCCAGACCTTCGAGGGCGCGCGCGTACATGCGCGGATCCGGCTTGCAGGTCCCCTCGGAGAACGAGAAGACCGCGACCTCGAACCGCGTCGACAGGCGCGTTTCCGGCCAGAGGCGCACGGTCTCCTCGGTGGAGTCGCTCACGATCGCGAGACGAAAGCCGGCGGCGCGGAGCGCGTCGAGCGCGGGGAGAGAGAGTTCGACCTGCTCGTGGGTGGTCCGGGAAAACTCCATGCGGAGCTCCACCGCCCGGCGCACCGCCTCCGTCGAGGGGCGGGCTCCCTGCGTGATGGCCATCTGTTCGACCGTCCGCTCGAGGGAGCCCAGGCTCCCGAGACAGCGGGCGCCGATGGAGTGGATCCAATCGGCCGTGAACTTCTCGGGGTCCACGCCGAGGATCCGCCCCATCTCCGCGAGGTTCCGCTGGCGGGCCGACTCGTCGGCGTAGGGGAGCAGGGTGCCCCACAGGTCGATCAGGATCGCGGAGAAGCGGCGACGTTCCATCGGGCCCCCGCGTGCGGCGCTCATCGGGTCCGAGTCCATCGACTTCCCAACCCCGGAGTGCGTCGGGGCGGCTCGCGCGACGGCCGGGATGCGGGCGGGCGGCGGCGGGGGCTCAACGCGCCGGTCCTCGCTTCACGATGACCCACTCGTACGTGGTCGGCTGATTCAGCGCCTCCAACGCGACCTTTTCCGCCTCCGCTTGGGAACCCGGACGGTACCCCTCGCTGAGCCGCCGCCGGACCGGTGCGGTGCCGCGGCCCCTCGCCCACGCGACGTACTCGTGGACGGATCCGCTCGGTGAGAATTGGAAGAGGCGTGGATCGTCGTCCAGTGTGCTGCCCAAGAGGAGGAACGTTCCGAGGATGCGCGTGTCGTCCCGGACGGTCCGCTCCCAGAACAGCGCGCCCAAGCAATCCACGGCGGCTTGAGTGGACGGCAGGTTCTGGCCCCTCAGATGTCGCCCCACGGCCGCGATATCCCCCATCAGACCCACTCCGACCAGAGCGAGCCGCGGACCCAGGCGGAGGATCTTTCCTCCTCGCAAGTCCGACGTGTTCCTTCCCAAGAACGCCGGGAGCGGCTCGCCTCCCATGGGATCGTAGCGGGCGCCCAACAGGACGCCCTCGTCGAACACGAGCCCCACGATGGGCGCTCCCCGTTCGGCCGCCGCCTCGGCCGCCTGGATTCGGGGCACATTCCCATCGGGGGTAAAGTGTGGAGCTGGCGCGAACCGTCCCGCGGACGGTCGATCGTCCCGCCCCCGCTTCCGCGCCTTGGCCCCACGGCTTCTGCGGGTACTCATCGGGTCGGTCGTCGAACGCTCGGGACTCTCTTGAGCGTCGCGCGCCGGCCTCGGGGTCGGCGAGTGACCGCGTAGATCTCGATCACGTGGTGATCGGGATCCGTCCAGGCGTTCGACGTGTACCACGAGCGGCCGGCCGTGGACTGCCGCTCGGTGGCATAGACCGGCCGGAACCCGCGCCGTCGCAGGGCTTCCTCGAGAGCGAACACTCGCCCGGCGGAGGGGGCCGCGAAGGCCAGATGCTCGGAGATGGGGTCCACCCGTCCGTCTGTCGGCACGTGAGGACTCGCGTGGCGGGATCGCGCCGGCCGGCTCACGGTGATCCACACGGCGAGGCGACCCTTGCGGTATCCCAGCCAGTACCGCCCGGTGTCCGG
>JASHWL010000182.1 GCA_030044105.1 Thermoplasmata archaeon | reverse complement strand
CGGGAGCTGCAGGGTCTTGTCGCCGAAGTGCTTCGCGATCGTCCCCTGCAGCTGCCAGAAGGCGAAGACGCCCTGCATGAGGCCGGTGGCGCCCACCGGGTGGCCGCAGGCGATGAGGCCGCCCGACGGGTTCACCGGTATCGCGCCCGCGTTCGGGACCTTGAACCCGTAGTCGATCCCCTTGAGGAACGGGTCGCCGCGCTCGGTGAAGTCGTACCCCTCGCCGTACTTGCAGAGCCCGAGGTCCTCGTAGGTCTGGATCTCGCTCGACGCGTAGGCGTCGTGGAGCTCGATGAAGTCGAGCTGCCGGTTCGGGTCGGTGATCCCGGCCATGCGGTACGCCTCGAGGCCCGCGGCCCGGCCCGCGCGGAAGGAGTGGATGCCGGGGTAGGGGAGGTCCTCGTAGTCGCTCGCCCGCTCCTTCGGCAGGAGCGGCACCTGCCCGAAGGGCCGGTCGGCCAGCCGCATCGTGTCGGTGCCCGTCCCGACGCCGATCACCCGGACCGGCTTCGAGGTGAACTCCTTCGCCCGCTCCTCGGTGCACAGCACGACGACGGCCGCGCCGTCGCTCATCGTGCAGATCTGCTCGCGCGTGAGCGGGTAGCTGATCATCTCCGAGCGCAGCACGTCGTCCACCGTGAGCCGCTTCGGGTACTGGGCGTACGGATTGTGGAGCGCGTTGCGGTGGTTCTTGACCGAGACCAGGCTCATGATCCGCGAGCCCTCGGCGATCGCGAGCCGCTGCGCCTCGCGCTCGTCCGTCACGTGGGCGTACTTGCTGCGGCGGATGTACTCGTAGATGTGGCGGACGACCATGAGGGCGTAGTAACCGGTGTAGAACCCGCCGAGCGGGAAGTCGAAGTTCGTGTCCGACGCGAGGGCGATGAACTCGTTGCCCTTCCAGGTCGCGACGCGGCTCATCGTCTCGTACCCGGCCCCGAGGCAGACGTCCATGCGGCCGCTCGCGACCGCCTCGTACGCCGCCTGGAAGCACTCGCCGCCGGTGGCGCCGCCCCACTCGATGCGGACCGACCCCTTGGGATTCATGCCGAGGTAGTCCTGGACCATGCTCGCCGCCTTCAGCTGCCGCGAGAAGTGGTCCGAGAAGTACGAGATCCGGGTCCCGTCGATCCGGTCCTTGGTCAGGTTCGGGATGTCCTTCACGGCGTAGTCGTACGCCCGCTTGACCATCAGGCGGAAGTCCATCGAGGGGTGGGCCTTCGCGAACTTCGTAACGCCGCCGGTCACCATGAACACCTTGCGCGCCTTCGTGCTCGGCGTCGGGGCCGGACGCCGGGGGACCGCGCGCTTCGGGGCGGGCCGGGACTTCGTGCGAGCCTTCGATCGAGCGGGCATGGCTACCTTGCGGCCGCCGAGCGGTCTCGGCTTGTAAAGGTTCGGGCCGGGCTCAGGCCGTCGCGGTCGACGCGTCCGCGCGCAACCGGACCTTCAGCAGGCGCTCCACGCGGCGCACGAGGTCGTCCGGCGGGTGGAACCCGCCGCTCTCGAGCTTCAGCACGATCGACTTCTTCTCGTTCAGCTTCTTCGCGAGGTCCTCGGGCGTCCAGCGCAGCCCCTCCCGCGCGGCCCGGAGGCGCTTTGGCCAGTCCGGGGCGAGCTCGAGCTCGCCGATCTCGACGTAGAGATCGCGCTCCTCCATCCGCCGAGGACCCGTCGCGGACCGGGAGGCGCCTCCGCCGTAGCGCGTCGGGGGCGGGATCGAGCGAGCGGCCGCCGGCACCGGCGGCGGGTCGATCGGCTTGCCGAACCTTGCGCAGTCGGGGCAGAGGCGGAGGACCGATCCCTCGATGCGCACGCGCGAGGTCGACGCGACGTCCTTGCCGCACATCTCGCAGAGCATGGTGCCACGCACCGCGCCGGGGGAGCCCCCGGAACGGTGAAGGCGGGGGACCCGCTCCTCCGCTAAATCGGTTGCTGGGGCGGGGGCCCGAAGGCGTTCCGCGAACCCCCATGGAGCCTCATAAGTCGGGTCGGGCTCTCGGGGGCGAGGAAGCGATGCCCGCCCGCAAGAAGAGCCCCTCGAAGTCGAAGACCGGACCCGCGAAGTCGAAGTCGCCCGCGCCGCATTTCTGGTCGGTGGCGGTGCTCGTGTCGAACCGCCCGAGGTCGGTCGAGTGGTACACGCAGCGGCTCGGGCTCGAGGTCGTGGAGAATATGGACCACTGGGTGACGGTCGGCCGTCGGGGCGAAGGCGGCCTCATCCACCTGTGCCAGACCTCCGACTGGATGGACAAGGAGCTCCTCGAACCGGGCAACCAGGGCATTCAGCTCCGCCTGGCCGGGGACTTCGAGACGGCGTGCGCCGCGCTGCAGGCGAACGGGGTCCGCTTCAGCCAGGCGCCCAAGCACGAGGAATGGGGCTGGTGGGCGATGGTCGTCGACCCGGACGGCAACGAGATCTCGCTCGGGCCGGCCGAATAGCGCGCGGGCTCCACCGCCGGCGCCGGACGCCGATTTCTTCGGCGTTCGGCGTGACAATACCTAAATAGGGGTACCTTTTGGCCGCGCCCGGAGTCCACTCTCGATGGCGCAGAAGCCCCACCTCAACATCGTCTTCATCGGCCACGTCGACCACGGGAAGTCCACTACCGTCGGTCGGCTGCTCCTGGACACGGGGGTGATCCGTCAGGAGGAGATCGACAAGTACCGCGCCGAGGCCGAGGCGAAGGGCAAGGCGACGTTCGAGTTCGCCTGGGTGATGGACGACCTCAAGGAGGAGCGCGAGCGCGGCGTCACGATCGACATCGCGCACCGCCGCTTTGACACCCAGAAGTACTACTTCACGATCATCGACGCGCCGGGCCACCGGGACTTCGTCAAGAACATGATCACCGGCACGAGCCAGGCCGATGCGGCCGTGCTCGTGGTCTCCGCCGCCGAAGGCGTGCAGGAGCAGACCCGGGAGCACATCTTCCTCGCCCGGACGCTCGGGGTCAACCAGCTGATCTGCGCGATCAACAAGATGGACCGCCAGGAGGTGAACTACTCCGAGGCGAAGTACAACGACCTCAAGGAGGAGCTGACGAAGCTGCTCAAGAACGTCGGCTACAAGGTCGCGGAGCAGGTCGTGTTCATCCCGATCTCGGCGTTCAAGGACGACAACATCAACAAGGCGAGCGCCAACATGCCCTGGTACAAGGGCCCGACCCTCCTCCAGGCGCTCGACAACCTGAAGGTCCCCGAGAAGCCGACCGACAAGCCGCTCCGCCTGCCGGTCCAGGACGTCTACACGATCACGGGCATCGGGACGGTCCCGGTGGGCCGCGTCGAGACCGGGAAGGTCAAGATCGGCGACAAGATCATCTTCCTCCCCAGCGGGAAGTCGGGCGAGGTCAAGTCGATCGAGATGCACCACGAGGCGGTGCAGGAGGCGCTGCCCGGCGACAACGTCGGATTCAACGTCCGCGGCATCGACAAGAACGATATCCGGCGCGGCGACGTCGCGGGCCCCGTCTCGAGCCCGCCCACGGTCGTCGAGAGCTTCACCGCGAACATCCAGGTCCTGAACCACCCGAGCGTGATCACCGTCGGCTACACGCCGGTCTTCCACGCGCACACGGCGCAGGTCGCCTGCGAGTTCACCGAGCTGCTGAAGCGCCTCGACCCGAAGACGGGCCAGACGGCCGAGGAGAACCCGCAGACCCTCAAGACCGGGGACGCGGCGGTCGTCCGCATCACGCCGAAGCGCCCGCTCGTCCTCGAGAAGTACAAGGAGTTCCCGCAGCTGGGCCGCTTCGCCGTCCGCGACATGGGTCAGACCGTCGCCGCGGGCGTCGTCGTCGACATCAAGAAGCGGGAGTAGGCGACCCCGCGGGGCGCGTCCGACCGAGGGGAGGGACCATCGATGCCGCAGAAGGCCCGGATCTCCCTCAGCGGGACCGACTCGAAGAAGGTCGACTCGATCTGCAAGCAGATCCGGGAGATCTCGAGCAAGACCGGGGTCCAGATCGCGGGCCCCATTCCCCTCCCGACGAAGAAGCTCAAGGTCCCGATCCGCAAGGGACCGGACGGCGGCGGCACGAGCACGATCGACCATTGGGAGATGCGGATCCACAAGCGCCTGATCGACATCGACGCCGACGAGCGGGCCCTCCGCCAGGTCATGCGCATCCAGGTGCCCGACGGCGTCAACATCGAGATCGTCCTGACCGGATAAGGCGCGTGTTCGCCCCGGGCGCCGGCCGACCTCTCGGGGCGGTCGCGGCCGTCCTGGTCCTCTTCGCCGCCCTGTTCGCGCTCGGGATCCTCCCCCACCCGCTCGCCGCGTGGGCGGGACTGGGGGTCGCCACGGCCGTCGTGGCATTCCTCGCGTGGTTCTTCCGGGACCCGGAGCGCCGGCCCGGTCCGGGGATCGTCTCCGCCGCCGACGGGCGGGTCCGCTCGGTCGCCCGGGAGGGCGACCGCTGGCGGGTCTCGGTCTTCATGAACGTGACCGACGTGCACGTGAACCGGCTCCCGGTGGACGCCCGCGTCGCCTCGATCGGGGACGCCGGCGCGGGGTTCCGCCCGGCGTACCGACCGGACGCGGACCACAACGTGCAGCGGCACTACCTCCTGGAGACCGCGCTCGGGCCGGTGGAGGTCGTGCAGATGACCGGGATCGTGGCCCGGCGTCTGGTGTCGTTCGTCCGGACCGGATGGGACGGCCGGAAGGGCGACCGGTTCGGCATGGTCGTCCTCGGCTCGCGGGTGGACGTCCTCCTGCCCGGCGCCGGGGCGACCCCCGTGGTCCGGGTCGGAGACCGCGTCCGCGCCGGCGAGACGACGATCGCCCGGGAGGGCCCGTGACCGATCGCTGGCGGGTCCTCGCGAACCTCGCGACCCTAGCGAACGCGCTGCTCGGGGTCGGCGCGGTCCTCTACGTGCTGGCCGGCAACCCGCTCTGGGCGATGTTCCTCATCGCGGCCGCGATCGGCTTCGACGGGCTCGACGGCATGCTCTCCCGTCGCAGCCCGCGCCCGCCGAGCGCGCTCGGCCGCTACCTCGATTCGATCGCGGACGGCATCACCTTCGGGGTCGCCCCCGCGTTCCTCCTCGCGGTCCACACCGCGAACGTCGCGACCTGGCAGGCCTGGGCGCCGTGGACGATCGTGGTCGCGGGCGTCTACCTGGCCGCGGCGCTCGCGCGGCTGACCTACTTCACCGCCCGCGGATTCCAGCGCGGCTACTTCCTCGGCATCCCGACGCCGCAGTCGGCCCTCGCCCTCATCGTCGCCCTCCTCTTCCACGACACGCCGGCGTTCCAGACGGTCCAGCCGCTGGCGGTCCTCATCGGCGCGAGCGCGCTGGCGGTGCTGATGGTCGCCCCGATCCCGTACCCGAAGATCCGACGGGGGGCGCGGCTCCGGTGGCCGTCCGCGATCAGCGGCGTCGCGGCCGCCGTGAGCCTCGTGATCCTCCAGTTCCGACCGGCGATGGGCACGGGGCTCTACGACGTCGCGCTCGTCGCCGGGTACGTCCTGCTCGTGGGCGTGGCCCTCTACTACGTCGTGGGTCCGTTCACGGTGGATCGCACCTCGCATGCGCCGGGGGCGCCGGCGCCATGACGCGGCCCGCCTCGGTCCACGACGCCCCGCTCTCGCGCCGCGAGGCGCTCCTGTTCGAGGCCGGCGTGAAGCTCGGGGGCGTGTTCCACCAGTACCTCGGGATGCCGGTCTCCGCGCGGACCGCCGCCGGGGTCGCCCGCACGATCGAGCGCGCCGTCGGGCTCCAGCCGTACGTGGTCGCGGTGCGGGTCCGGATCGACCCCGGGGCCGCGGGACCCGTGGGCCGGGGCCGGTACGCCTACGCCTATCTGCGGGCCGAGATGCTCGACGTCACCGTGCGCCTCAAGGACGGCGCCGACGAGGTCGAGGCGCGCCTGGCCCACCGCCCGGATCTCCGCTACCCCCTGATGCGGGTGGTCCGCGTGCGACCGGCGCGGCGGCGGCCGCGGTCCTAGCCGGTGCGGTCCCGGATCGGCACGTAGGTCAGATCGGTCGGGCCCACGTACTTCGCGGTGGGGCGGATCAGCCGCAGGTCCTGGTACTCCTC
>JASHWL010000026.1 GCA_030044105.1 Thermoplasmata archaeon | reverse complement strand
GTCCGTCTCGCCGACTCGGTCGTCATGCTGGCGGACCTGCCGGAGGGGCGGTCCCCCTTCCCGGCGATGATCCACCTGTACGTGCCGGACGCGGACGCGGCCTATCGCGGCGCACTGCGCGGGGGCGCGACCTCCGTGCGCGAGCCGACGGTGGGCCCCGACGGGGACCGACGCGGCGGCGTCCGGGATGCCTGGGGGAACGAGTGGTGGTTCACTACCGACCCGGGCCACGGGCGCTGAACCCGGGGTCGGTGCCGCTCCCCCCGCGCGGGACGAGGTCGTCGGATCGCGTCACGACCTCAGCCATCCCAGCTTCAGGAACACGTAGGTGACGAAGACCATCCCGAAGACGATGATCAGCGTGATCTGCCAGAGCACGAAGTCGTACGGGCCGTCGATGCCGAGCACGCTGCCCAGGGTCGCGGGGATCAGCGTCACGGCCGTGATCACCGCGAGGATCTTCAGGACGCGGTTGGTCTCGAACGACGACTGGTTGACGTAGATGTCGATGATCGTGCCGACGCTCTCGCTCGCGTCCGACGCGAGGTCGGAGAGATAGCTCACCTCGTCGGCGAGCGACTCGAAGCGCTCCTTCGCCCCGGCCTCCTCGCCCTCGACCGTGACCCGGCCGGAGGCGAAGCGGCCCAGGAGCTCGCGGAAGTGCCCGATGTTCGCCGCGAGGCGCGAGATCGCCTTCTGGAGCTCGTAGACGCGCGCGAGGAAATCCTTCGGCAGACGCGAGCGGGGCGCGCGGCCGATCTGGGCGATCTCGAGCTCCACGTCCGCGAGCAGGCCGCGGTAGTTCTGGAGCATCGCCTCCAGCACGCCCTCGACCACGCGCGCGCGGAAGTTCTCGGCGTTCGTCGTCGCGACGTCGAGGGTCGCACGCACCCGGTCGATGGCATCCACACCCTCGGGCGTGACCGTGAGCACCTTCGGGCCCCGCAGGACGAGGATGGCTCCGCGGCGCGCGATGGTGTAGAACTCGCGGCTCGTCGTCGGGTAGCGGATCTCCCCGGACTGGAGGAAGAGCAGGACGGCGCTCTCCAGCCGGCTGAAATGCGGCCAGATATCGTCGAGCTGGTCGTAGCGGAAGTGGTGGATCGGCACCCGGATTGCCGCGCTCAGGCGCACGAGCGCCGACTCGGAGAGCCGGGACAGGTCGATCCATTCGACCTCGGTGGTCGCGAGGTGCTGCTCGAGCTCGGCCCACGAGATCTCCCGGGCCTCGAGCAGGTGGCCGGGGTCGAGCTGCCGGAGGATCGGCTCCGGGGGCGCCGGGGGCGGGCCGGTGGTGTCCGCGGCGGGCGCCACTCCGAGGCTCGTCGCGCGGCCGGCGACCGCGAACACCCGCGGGAGCCGCAGGAGCCGCAGCAGCAGGATGACCGATCCCGTGCCGTGGAGCCCCAGGATCGGCAGGTACGAGACGAAGGAGAGGACGATGACCGCGAGGTCGAGGAGGTGCCATGGCGACCGGACGAACGCCCGGCGATCCAGCGCGAGGTAGAGCTTCGAGCCGTACTCGACGACGAACACCAGGATGATGACGATGTCCCCGACCTGGAACGCGTTCGCGACGGCCGCCGGCAGGGTGACGAAGAACGGCAGGACGATGATCGGGACGAGCAGGATCGAGATCGCCGCCATGAACCCGTCCGAGAGGACGGCGTCGACCGCCTCGCGCGCGTCGCGACGCGGGTCCTCGTCCTGCACGAAGATCGAGCGCGGCAGCCCGGACGACGTCGGGCCCGGACGGCTTCGGGTGCCGCCGTTCGAGTTCGAGCTCATCCGCGCCTCCCGAGCCGAGACCCTTCAAAAGTTCGAGTGCCGGGCGCCGACCGTGCCCGCTCGGTGGCCGCCGGTCGCCGACGCGGAGGAGGATCTCCGGAGGACCGGCCGGCGCGCGCGAACGGCCGCCTTCGCGACCGTCGGGCACGACGCGCGGAGTACCGGAAGTCGCCGCTCCGCGCCGGGAAGATGCGCGGCGCGTCCCGGCCGTATGGAGTACCGTACCGGAAAATGGACCTGCTCTACCGTCAGAAAATCGGCGGCCGGCGACCATCAGTCTAAGAACCAGTTCCACGTGTTTCCCGTGCATGCGCGCGCCCGCGACCCGAACCCCTGCGACCGTCGGATGGACCCCGATCCCGGACCCGGACGACCGATTCTCGACGGGCGTGCCGGACTTCGACCGGCTGCTGGGCGGTGGGTTCGGGCGCGGCACCATGGCGCTCTTCCTGCTGGATGAGACCGTGCGCCGCGAGGACCTCGATCTGCTGTTGTTCCCGCCGCTGCTCAACATGCTCTACCATTCGCGCGGGATCATCGCGGTCCTGCCGGCCCGCGACTCGCCGCACGACTTCCGCGCCCGCCTCACGCGGTACGTGACCCGGCGGCGGTTCGACAGCCGTGTGCGGGTCATGGACTACGTGGGCGAGGACGAGGGGCCCCCGTACGTGGTGACGCTCGGCGAGGGTTCGCCCCTCGGGAACGACGAGCGGCGGAAGAACCCGAGGGTCCGGAGGGCCGCGCTCGCGAAGGTGGTCACGGCCGAACGCGAGGCGCAGGGGGGCCGGGGGAAGCCGTTCGTCGAGCTGGTCGCGTTCGAGGTGTTCGAGACGCTGATGGGCGCGGAGACCGCGCTGCGCCTGTACTATCAGGGCGTCAAGCGGGTCCGCCAGCTGGGGAATCTCGGGATCGGCCTGCTCGGCCCCGGGCTGGGCTGCGCCGCCGGGGTTCGACGGATGGTCGACACGGAGTTCTCCCTGCACCGGGACGAGGTGGGCCTGCTGATCAAGGGCCTGAATCCCGGTTTCCCTACGTGTGTCGTCACGCCGGATCCGGTCCGGGGACTGCCGCATGTCGCGTTCGTTCCGCGCCCGAACTAGGAGGGACGACGATGGCGATGGTGGCGGTTCCGGACGCGACCGAGCGGTTGAGCGACCTCAAAGCCCGTCTCTCGGCGGAGACGATCGCCCTCGTCTCTCGGGACGGCGAGGTGATCCAGGGCGAGCTCCCCCGCGAGGCGTTCCCCGAGACGTTCGCGATCATGTGCGCGACCGTCTTCGCCGCCGCCGCGACCGCCCACCTCGAGATGGGCCGCGCGGCACCGGTGCGGATCGTCGTGGCGGCGCGCGACGCGACGACGGTGCTCGTGCCGAGCGGCCCGACGCGGCTGCTGGTCGTGGTCGCGGGGCCGAGCGCGGACTCCGCCCGCCTCGCCCGCGATGCGGAGCGCGCCGCGACCCGATTGCTCCCGCGGTGAGCGGGCCCGGTCCCCGATTCGCGGGCGTCCGGGGCCGGCCGGCGAGACGGTCGGATGGGCTCGGCCGGATTCGAACCGGCGGTCTTCGCTGTGTGAGAGCGACGTCGTAACCGCTGGACCACGAGCCCGTGGACCCGCTCGGATGGGCCGGCCCGCTTAAACTTCACGGCGGCAGCGCGAGCAGGGCCGGCAGCAGGAGGCTGGCCGCGACGGTCAGCACGAACCCCGTGGCGAGCGCGAGGCTCGCGGACTCCTCGTCCCCGTACCGGGTCACGAAGAACAGGGTCGTGTCCATCGCCGTCGCGCCCCCGATCGCCGTGAGCCCGGGGCCGCGGACCCGGGGACCGAGGACGGGGGCCAGGAGGATGGTCAGTTGCTCGCGGAGGAAGTTGGTGAGGAAGGCCAGGAGGCCGAGGGCCGCGCCGAGCCGGGCGGCGACCAGCGGGCCCGCGAGCGAGTAGAAGCCGAACGCGAGGGAGGTCGAGAGCGCCGCCGTCGCGGAGATCCCGGCGAGCGCCGCGAGGAGCGCCGCGGCGCCCAGGGCGCCGAGGACCGCCGCCGTGAGCGGCACCCAGAGCCGGCGCAGGCCCGCGGCGCGGAGCACGAGGTCGAACCCGACCAGCGCCAGCAGCACGTAGAGGACGTACGGGATCAGCGTGTCCGAGGGCACGGGCACGAACCGGCCCAGGGCGTAGCCGACGGCCAGGGCCGCCACGAAGGCCACGCTCACCGAGAAGCGCGGCCGGGGCGCGGAATCCGGCGCCGGCCGAGGGGGCGCGGTCGAGCGGGGTCGATCGATCGCCCAGCCGATCGCGAGGGTGAGGATCATCAGGAGGGCCACGAACGCGAGCGCGAGCGGGATCTCACCGGCCAGGATCCCCGGGCCGACCGACGCGAGCGACGCCCCGAGCAGCGCCACGAGCACGCCGACGGTCGCGAGCGTCGCGCGCGGGATCCACGGGCTGCGCCAGCGAACGAGCCGTCCCGCGACGTAGCCGGCGGCCAGCGCGACGTACAGGAACGGGTCGAAGGCCACGGGCGCTTAGCCGCTCCAGGCGGCCAGCGGCGACCGGCGCGCCCGTCGCGCCGTCGGTCCCAGGTCGACCGTCTCGTCGCGGTGGGCCCCGTAGCCGACGTACCGGACCGGCACGTCCGTGCC
>JASHWL010000181.1 GCA_030044105.1 Thermoplasmata archaeon | reverse complement strand
ACCTGCCCGCACGGTCGCCCGATCTTCGTCGAGCTCTCGCGCGCCCGGCTCGACCAATGGTTCCTCCGGTCCGGGCTGTGACGGAACGGCGCCCCCGGACCCGCGCGCCGGAGCGGGACCTGGTGACCGCCGCGCGGTCCCATCTCGAGGCACAGGGCTACCGCGTGTGGATCGATCCGGACGGCCACGATTACTTCGACCTGGTCGCGCGCCGCGGCGACGAGATCGGGCTGGTCGAGGCGAAGGTCGCGAACGCCCGGGCCGTCTTGCAGCAGGCGCTCCGGCGGCGAGTCTGGGGCGACTGGAGCGCCGTGGTACTCTCCGGCGCCCGGTCGGCGGAGGGCCTCGTGCGCCGGAGCGCGGCGGGTCGGGCCGCTGCCGTGGGCGTCTGGTGGGTGGATCGGGGCACCGTGCGCGTCGCGCGCGCTCCGCGCCCGTGGGCCGGGAGCGGCGGACCCGACCCCTACGCGCCGCTCCGCGTCCGCTTCCGCCAGGTCCTGGACGCGCTGGAGTCCGGGGCCCTGCCGGCCGGGGTGCCGTGGGACGGCGTGGTGTCGGAGGTCCGTCGGGCCTCGCGCGGGCGAGGCTTTTCCGAGTGGCGTCTGGACGAGCCGCCCCCGGAGTGAGCGGCGGGCCACCCCCGTCGTCCGAGGCCGGTCAGGCCGGGATCGGGGCCAGCACGGACGCGACGTCCGCCGCGACGCGGTCGGGGTCGAACGCGGAGGCGAACGCGGTGGCCGCCGCGGCGAGCGGCCGCCGGGCCGAGGGGTCGGCGAGCAGCTCGGCGAGCACCGAGGCGAACTCGCCCGGGTCGTCGGTGGCGAGCGGCCGCACCGCCTCGCCGGGATCGTGGGGGAACCGCACGCCGGGTCCGGTGATGACCGCCCGGCCCGCGCGCATCGCCAGGATCGCGCCGGGATCGAACCCCGGGACCCGGCGGTCGAAGACGACCACGTCGGCGGCCGCGAGGGCGCGGGCGAGCGTGGCGCCGTCCCGTTCGGGCACGACGCTGACGTGCGGCTCCGCCGGGGCGACGGTCCCCGTGACGATGAGCCGCGCGCCGGGAAAGAACGAGCGGACGCGGCGGAACGCCTCGCGCGCCCGGTCCGTGCCGGAAGGCTCCGGCTGCTCGAACGCCGCCGGGGCCGCGACGACCGGCACGTCCGTGGGGATGCGAAAGCTCCCCCGGGCCTCGTCGGGCGAAGGAAGGTCGGGGAGGCGGGGCACCGGGGGGAGCGCGGTCCGGCACCGGCCCGCCGGGACCCCGTACTGCTCGCTCAGGACCCGAGGCAGGTCGGGCGCGTCGCAGAAGAGCCGGTCGGCCTCCCGGAGCGCGGCCTCCTCCAGGCGCCGGACCCTTCGCCGATCGCGCCAGCGGTCGAGCCGGTCCCGGAACCCGGCCGTGCCGGCGGGCCGGTCGTGGTCGTACGCCGCGAGCTCGAGGCCCCGGACGAACCCCACGACCATCGGCCCGCGTCCCGACCCTCGGTGCAGGCCGAGCCGTCCGAGGCCGATCGGGTCGCGCACGACCGAGTCGGCGGTCCTTCGCACGTGCCGCCCGGCCGACGCGACGAGGTCCGCCCCCTCCGCGGGAGCGCCCGGGTGCCGGAGCGGCAGCTCGAACGGCACCGCCGTGAGCCCGTCGCTCGGCGGGCTCGTCGCGCCGGCGGCGGGGTAGAGCACCGCCACGTCGTCCCCCTGGCGCGCGAGACCGGCGGCGAGCCCCCACGCGGTCGCGCCGGGGGCGTACGGGTCCGCCGAGCGGGGACCGGGCGCGACGACGTCGATCGTGCGGGACGCCATCCCCTCGTGCGAGACGGAGGGGGTCGAAAATGCTTGGGGTCGAGCGGCGTCAGGCGGGGAGGCCGAGCCGGCGGCGGAACGACCGCCCGCGCATCGCGGGGGCGACCGTCGCGCCCATGCCCTCGAGCACCGTCGGGGCGATGTCGAGCAGGCTCAGCGGCCCGTCGTCCGGGCCGGGGGTGACCCCGTCGCCGGCGCCGATCAGGATCCCGTTCATCCGGTGGTTGCCGCATCCGTAGAAGAACTGCGGCCGGTCGCGGATGAGCGGGTGCGGGTAGCTGAAGTCCATCCGGGGCTCGGTCCGCATCCCGTCGACCCGGATCAGGAGCGACGGGGCGCGGCGGAAGTTCCGCCCGGCATAGAGGTGCGCCGGGTCGAACACCTCGATCTGCGCGTCGGCGTAGCTCTCGAGCCGGGCGCGGATGCGATCGACGATCTCGGCCTCGGTCGCGGGCGTCACCTCCGGATTCCGGCGATTGAGGTAGATGCCCTCGGGCACGGGGTACGAGTAGGCGACGGTGCGGCGCCAGTCGATGCGCTCGGCCATCTGCTCGAACGACGCGGCGCCGCTGAGGAGCTGGCCCAGCCCCTCGGCCTGCCCCTTCCGCAGCAGGTCCGCGACCGGACGGGCGAGGAGCCGGCCCAGGCCCCGGCGCTGGGTCCACAGGATCATGCGGGCGAGGAGGTTCCGGCCCCCGACGTCGCCGCCCTCGCGGAAGACGAGCAGCCCCTCCTCCGCGAGCCA
>JASHWL010000180.1 GCA_030044105.1 Thermoplasmata archaeon | reverse complement strand
ATCCGGATCGCGAAGTACGCCGCGAAGAACGCCATCAGCAGGTAGCAGGTGAGCGCGTACGTCGCGAACGGGACGTGGTTCCGCTCCACGCCGAGCAAGAGGTAGAACGAGGCGACGGAGACCGCGAGCGTGGCGAAGTTGACCGCCCGGTCCGCGTCGAGATGGACCTCCATCTTCGAGAAGGGCAGGAGCGGGGGCACGGCGAAGTTCGTGAAGGCGTCCTGCAGCACATGGCAGAGCCCGCCGATCCACATCACGAGGAAGTAGACCCACCACACGCCGGGGGCGAGCATCGGGGCCACGATCGCCCCGAGGATCGCGACGACCGTGATGCCGGTCAGCGAGTGGGTGATGCCGTGGTGGCGGAAGATCGGGAAGCGGCGGGCGAGCGGGAAGAGGAGGATGTCCGCGTCGGGGAGACCGCCCGCGAGGGCCCCGGCCGCGAGGTAGGAGGGGTTGAAGCCGAAGATCCCGGCCGTGACGAGGTAGGCGACGAGGACGTGCGTGAAGAGGTCCACGGTGCCCGCCCGGCGGGCCGGCTACAGCAGGCCCTCCTCCATGACCTCGACCGACTCGACGTGCGGGACCTTCGCCAGCGCGTGCTCGGTCGACTCGAGCACCCCGCCCGTGTCGTCCATGACGACCGAGACGAGGAGCGACTTCAATCCGTAGGCGATGTCCTTGATCTGCATGCCGCGGATCGTGACGCCCGCGGGCACGCTCTGCGCCACCCCCTTCGCCACCTCGTTCAGGTCCGTCTCGACGCCCTGCGGCATCAGGCGGAACAGCACCGCGACCCGGCCCATCGACCGCTCCTCAGGGCCCGATGAACCCGCAGTTCGGGCAGACGAACAGCACGCTCTGGTCGCGGCACCGCGCGTCCCGGCCGATCGTGACCTGGCCGCAGCTCGGGCAGGGGAACTGGGTCGCGCCCTTCGCGGGGACGGGCCGGCCGCACGACGTGCAGCGCAGCTCGACGGCGACGGCCGGGGTCATCGAGCGCTCACTTCCTCGCCGGCGCGCGCCGGCGCGCGGCCACCCGGGTGACGAATATAAAGAGTGCCCCGAAGAAGGCGACGATCCCCGCGACGTACCAGATCGTGTACGACGGCGGGGCGCCCGGCACGTAGAACGAGACCGAGAGGTTCATGTCCCCGCCCGGGAAGGTGACCAGGCCGTGCTCCGACGCGAGCGACGCGGTGAACGTGTGCGTGCCCGACGCGATGCTGAGCGTGGCGTACTCGTAGTCGGCGGTGTAGTTCGCCCACGCCGCCATGTTGGGGATGTGCACCTTGCCCACGTAGTTCCCGTCGAGCAGGATCGTGATGTTGAACGCCGCCACCCCCGCGTCCCGGCTCGCCTGCAGCTCCATCACCAGGGTGTACGGCTGCACCACGTGGATGACGAGCGTGATGTTCGTCGTCTCGTTCGCCGTGGTATTGGTGGAGACGATCTCGATCGTGAGCGTCAGCGCCTGGAGGAGCGCGCCCGGCTCGACGGTCGTGACCCCGGGGGTGCTGTTCTTCAGCGTGCCGGTGGTGGGGAAGACGACCACGCTCGAGGTGTTGGTCCCCGCGACCGTGGCGTACCAGGTGAGGTTGCCGACCTGCTCCCCGGTGGGGGCGATCGCGGGCCCGCCGGTCCCGTTGACGAAGTAGGTCTCGTTGTTGTTCGTGGGGATCACGGTGGGCCCCGAGATGTTCCCCGTCACGTTCCCCGGTGTCCCCGCCGGCACGGCCCCGGCGACCGCGGGGGCCGCGGTGAGGAGCAGCGTGCCGCCGCTCGTCGCGAGGAGGAAGGCGAGGAGGATCGCCCCGAGGCGCCTCATCGGCGCGTCCACCTCCGCGTCCGCCACCAGCGGTAGGTCAGCACCCCGACCACGAGCGCGATCGCCGGGACGAACGAGAGCAGGGGGACCAGCCAGACGGGGGTCGGCGCGGGCGGCGCGCCCACCGAGGGGCCGGTCACCGTGAGCGGGGCCGTGCTGTTCGGCGAGTGCGGGGTCAGGGTCGCGATTGGGACGGAGAGGATCGCGAACGACTGGAAGGCGCCGGTGAAGTTGGTCACCGAGGCCTGGACGGTCACGCTCCCCGGCGCGACGACGTACGAGGGCGCGGCGGTCAGGTTGACCGCGTAGGTGGAGTTCTGGAACGGAGAGAGCGAGATCGTGGTGGAGGTCACGGGGCTGCCGTTCTCGGTGAAGCCGATGGTCCAACCCATCCCGACGAGCGTCGCCTGGTTGACTACCGAGAGGCGGACGGTCTCGAGCGTGTTCCCGGTGTTCACGAGGTAGAACGGCACGGAGGCCGTGGACAGACCCTCGGTGGGCGGTCCGGCCGACGTCACCGAGACCCCGTAGACCGCGACCACGCCCACGGTGACCGAGAACGACCCGACGACGGTCCCGTTCGCGAGCTCCAAGTCCACGACCACGTTCGGCTCGAGCGCGCTCGCGCCGGCGGGGACGATGACGGTCACGCTCGCGGAGTACGCGGCGGATCCCGGCGTGAGCGTCACGGAGCTGAACGAGAAGTTGAAGCTCCAGGTCGACGGGCTCCCGACGGGATCGATGGTAACCGGCACGTTGCCCGAGTTCGTGAGCGAGAAGCCGAAGTGGGCGACCCCGGGGGCCGCGACCATCGCGGAACCCGACCCGCTGACCACCGCGCTGACCCGATACGACTCGACGTAGGCGAGCGCGAGCGTCGCGCCGAGGTTACCCCGGACGATCGCGAGGGTCGCGGTGGCCGTCGCGTTGCTGGCGACGCCGTACGGCGCCCCGTACGAGGCGGCGCGCGCGACGTACGACCCGACGGGGAGCTCGACGCTCACGGTGCTGCTCGGGGTGATCCCGGTCTCGGCGAACGTCGCGCCCAGCGGCGAGGTCACGGTCAGGTTCGCGGTGCCCAGGAGGGGCGAGGAGCCGCTCGGCGAGGCGCTGCTCGGCGGCGTGACCGTGATCGTCGCGGTCCACGCCGGCGCCAGGGTGAGTGTGACCACGCCGGGCGCGGACAGCGAGACCGGTACGGTCGTGAGCACGGCGTACGGGTTCGACGACCCGCCGCCGGTCGCGTAGACGGAGTAGAGGCCCGGCGCGAGCCGCGCCGAGAACGTGCCGCTGGACGCCGAGACCGTCGTGGTCGTGAGCGCGGGCGACGGACCGACGAACGTGACCGTGCCGGCGAGCGGGTCGGGCACGCCGGACGCGGTGAGCGTCCCGTTCAGCCAGAGCGACTGCGCCGTCGGCACCATCGCCACGGCGCACGCCGTGGTGTTCGCGCCCGACGTGCAGGTCGCGTTCGACGCCGCGACCCAGGTCTCCGTGTAGACGCCGGCGAGCCCGAGCTCGCGCGTGACGGTCGTCGCCGCGACCGAGTAGGTCGTCTCGGCCGGCACCTCGATCGTGAGCTGCCCGCCGGTCACGACCGCGTGGAGGGCCGTACCGCCCGGGCCGGTGAGCACGGCGGTCGTGTTCACCGAGAGCGTGATCCCGGTCGAGCGCTCTAAGCTGACGTTGAGCGTGACGGCGGTCGCCGCGATCGTGAGGGCGGGGGTGATGACGCCCGTGGAGCTGACCGTGACCGGATCGACGGTCGTGTACGTCGTGCTCCCGATCGCGATCGTCGCCTGCGCGGTGTACGCGCCGGGCGCCACGTAGATCCCTTTCGTGAACGCCGTCCCGTTCCCCGTCGCGTTGAACGTCGGCGACGTGAGCGCGACCGTCGCGTCCGCGACCTTGCCGCCGGTCGGCACCGTGAGCGTGCCGGTCGAGTTCCGCAGCGTCGTGAGCACGACGGAGTACGACGCGGACGTCGCGCCGACCGGGATCGAGAGGTTCAGCGTCGACGAGAGCCGGCGCACCGTGAGGTTGGAGCCCGTGGGGACCCAGCCGGTGATCGAGTAGGTGCCGGGCGTCAGGGAGAGCGAGAACGTCGGCCCACCGGTCGTCGTGCGGGAGACCGCCGAGAGGCTGGTCCCGGTGACGTTGAGGCGCACGGTGGACGCGGTCGTGCCGAGTACGGTGATCGAGACGGGCACCGTCGTGAGCGAGAGCGGGAAGCTCGAGAGCTCGGCGAGGCTCGTCGGCGAGAGCCCGCACTCCGAGACCGGCGCGAAGCCCGAGACGTTCGCGGCCACGCAGTAGCCGGTCGCCGAGCTGGGCAGCACGGTCGGGAGGTACGCCGTCGCGATCCCCGCCGTCGAGGAGATCACGGTCACCGCCGCACCCCCGGCGCCCGCGGAGATCGTGAGGGGGGCGGCGACGGCCGTGAACGTGCCTCCGGACGCGGTCCGGTTCCCGAGCGTGACGTCCAGCGTGACGGACGGGCTGGGCGTCAGCGCGAGGCTCGTGGGGCCCGTCACGGCGATCGACCCGAGCGCCGCGTCGGTGGACCCCGACGAGGAGCCGTTCGTGCCCTGCAGCGCGAGGACGCTGTAGGTCCCGGTCGGCACGTAGAACGCGTACGAGCCGTTCACGGCCCAGGCGGTGAGCGGCACGCCGGCCGACGTGTAGACGACGACGGCCGTCGTGCTGCCGGAGACGACCGTCGCGACCGTGCCGCCCAGTCGGACCGCGGGAGCGAGCGCGAGCGCGAGCGACGGCGTCGGGCTCAGCGCCGACGAGACCACCGATCCCAGCGCGGCGGAGAGCGTCGTCCCGACCCGCCCGAGCGCGTAGACGGAGTAGTTCCCGTACGGGAGCGCGACCGTGGCGATGCCGTTGGCGTTCGTGAGGCCCACGGTGCCGTTGGTCGTGAGCTGGCTCAGCGTCGTGATCGGGGACTGCGACGTGTTCAGGAACAAGGGATACGGCGCGAACTGCACGGGGATGCCCGCGGCCGGTAGTCCGCCCGACGTCACCTCCACCGTCACGGTCGAGGTCGGGACGATCGTGAGGTTCTCCTCGACCGACGCCCCGGCGGTGACGGTGAGCGCCACGGCGGGCGACCGATCGTACGCGGTCGCGATCGCGGCCACGACGGTGTAGTTGCCCGGCGGCAGGGTGGAGAACGAGAAGGCGCCGGTCGTGTTGGTCGTGAACGACGTGACCGCCCCCGAGGCGTTCGACACCGTGACCCGGGCGCCCGACACGAGGTCGCCGGCCGGCGTCTCCACGGTGCCGTGGACGACGGACGGGGTGATCCCGACGGACGAGTTCTCCTGCTGCGCCGGCGGCGGCTCGACCGTGAGCTGCGACTGCGTGAAGTTGTGGCCCCCGTAGAGGATGTCGTAGTTGTAGACGCCGGGGGGCACGTTCTTCAGCTGGAACGAGCCGCTCGCGTCGGTGGTCGTCGTGATCCGGGACCCGTTGTTCGTACCCCAGAGCACGACCGTGGCGCCCGACATCACGGCGTCGGTGTTGGGCTCGTACGACGTGTCGTTGGCGATGTTCCAGTAGACGAAGCCCGAGACGGTCGCGCCGCCGAGGGTGATCGTCATCGGCAGGTTCGGCGCGTTGTAGGACATCGCCAGCGACGGCGAGACGTACATGTGGATCGTCTTCAGGACCGTGCTGCCCTGCTGGGTGAGGCCGTTGACGGGCCCGACCGTCACGTTGATCGTGTCGTTGCCCGGCGGCAGCACGAGCGAGAACGACCCGTCGGACGCCGTGACGACCGTCTGGTGCGGGATGCCGCGGTCGTCGAACACCGTGACGCGGTCGCCGCCGATCGGCGCCCCGTTCGGGAGCTGCAGCGTCCCGAGCAGGGTCTGGCCGGGATAGTACTCGAGGATCGACTCGCCGCCGGAGAAATACTGGTAGGCCGACGTGTTCGCCGTGCCGCCGGTCTGCGCGGCCAGCGACTCCGCCGACGCGTAGTTGAGCGCGACCCCGCCGCTCGCGCAGCCGGCCGATCCGGTCCCCGGCGCACAGTAGTAGGCGGTCTGGTACGCGACGTAGAAGTGCTGGAGCATCCAGCCGGGCTCGACCGGGTCGCTCGCCACCGAGCCCTCGAGGCCCGGGATGCCGACCGACTGCCCGACGTCCGTCCCGTTGTAGCCGAAGTAGATGCGGTAGATCATCGAGTTGTAGAACGGGGCGAAATAGTTCACGTAGTAGTTCACGGCCGAGACGTCCGCCGGGACGTCACCGAGCGCGTAGTAGTTCCCGTCGGAGCCGAGGACCGTGACGTTGAAGAACGTGGTCGGGAGGCCGGCCGCGTTCACGACGCGGCCCGTCAGCTCGGCCGGCGCGTAGTAGATGCCGGTGTCGGTGCCGGAGAACGGGATCAGCCGGCTGTCGGTGAGCGCGTACTCGATCGACCAGCCCGTGTACGCCTCGATGTCGTCGTAGATCCTCGCGACGCCGTTCAGGGTCTGCGAGGTCGCGATGAAGTGCTCGACGACGAGGTACATCGCGTTGTCGAGGGTGATCGTGCCCGGGTCGACGGGCAGGTAGATGCCGGGGTTCGCGACGACGAGCGCGTAGTCCGCGCTCTCGTTGACCATGTAGTTGTGCAGGCGGGAGACGTTGAGCCCGCCCGCGGCGAGGATCTGGTTGAGCGCCGGAGGCAGGTACTTCTGGCCGGAGTCGATCTGCTCGGCCTGGAGCAGCGTCGTGGCGAGCACGGCGATGGCCCCGGACTCGTTCTGTGCGAGCAGGAACTGACCCGCCGGGTCGATCCCGTTCTGGAAGTTGTCCGCCACGCTCGGATGCTGGCCCTGGTCGATCGTCTGGAAGCCGTAGTCCCACCAACTCACGAGGGCCGGACGTTCCGACTCGGGCAGATTGGTGTCCTGCGTCGCGAGCCAGTTGTAGCCGGCGCTGTCGTACAGGTTCGAGGTGTCGAGGCTCGACCCGGCGGCGCCGAAGTAGTTGTCCGCGGTCGAGGAGTTCCCGCGGAGCCAGGATGGCAGCGAGTCGTAGACCTGCGCCGAGAACCCGTCCTTGGTGTTGCCCGGGATCCCGCCGTCGATCCCGACCCAGACGTTGGGCAGCACGATCGCGACGACGAGGAGGAAGATCAGGACGTGCCGGGCCTTGAACGCCTTGCGGAACGCGGCGAACTGACTGCGACGATCGGAGAGCGAGGCGACGGTGCGACGGAGGTTCGGATAGCCGCCGACGTCGAGCGCCCGCTCGATCGCCTCGGCCGGCAGGAGCGCGAACGCCGGCGAGCCGAGCAGGAAGAACTTGGCCGCCGAGATCGGGAGGTAGATCGAGAGGACCCCGAAGATCAGGAACACGATGTGCTGGCGCTTGAAGCGCTGCCGGATCAGCGCCCAGACGAACAGCGCGATGCCGACGAACGCGAGGAAGAACGTGACGACGCCGTAGCCCACGACGAGCTCGTCGAACGAGGGCGCCTGCGCCTCGGCGACGGTCGAGTAGATGAGATTCTTGACGAAGTACCCCTGGCCGGTGACGATGCTCGTGAAGTAGCGCGGTTCGACGAGGAACAGGAACAGCGCCGCCAGGAAGACGAGCCCCACCAGCGTCGGGATCGAGAAGATCCACGGGATGTCCCGCATCAGGAGGAACGGCAGCATCAGCGCCAGCGTGCCGAAGAACAGCAGGAGCGGCAGGTCGAACCAGGCCGAGAACTGGTGCTGGACGAGGTAGTACGGCACGGCCATGGGGAAGCCGACGAGCCCGACGATCGCGGTGGTCACGTAGAGCCCGAACGAGTCGACGCGCCGCAGGCGCTCGATGATCATCGCGACCACGAGCGTGATCCCGATCACCACGATCGCGTAGGTGTAGCCCTGCCAGGCGAGCGCTAAGGCGCCCATCGACACGCCGGTGAAGACGGCCCATTTCACCGCCGTGCGTTCCGTTCTCCAGAACGCCTTCAGCCCCGGCCAGTACTGCTTCGGGTCGCGGTAGTTGGCGATCCAACGACGCGTCCCGACCGCCTTGACGGTCCGGATGTACGCGTAGACCGTGACCAGGATGACGAACGTGTAGAACGAGAGATAGTTCGCGTAGCCGAAGATCGAGGAGTCGATATTCGCGCTGAGGAACGGGAAGATGATCGCCGCGATCAGCCCCATCCGCTTCGAGCTGACCTCGCGCCCGATCAGATAGACCGGGATGACCCCGAGCGCCGCCCAGAACGGACCCTGGAAGTCCAGGAACCACGCGCCCGCGACGATCGCGTTCCCGCCGAACGCCGGGGCGAAGACGAGCCCCAGGATCGCGTTCATCCAGTCGAAGAGCGGCTCGCGCGGGTTGTAGCCTCCGACCGGGAAGTGGATCAGGGGATCGTAGATGAGGTTCGTGTGGGTCGTGATGATGTAGGTCGTGACGCGGGAGTGGTAGTAGGAGTCCGAGCCGCCCGCGTAGGTGTAGAGCGGCCCGAACTGCTGGATGATCGGGTAGGTCCAGATGGTGCGGATCGCGAAGGCGATCCCGATCATGCCCAGCAGGATCGCGATCGTCCAACCGTGACGGCGCCACCACCCGAACTGCGAGCCTTCCATCCCGACGCGGCGCTCCCCCGGACCGGCGGCGCGCGAGATAGGGGGGGCTATAAATAGGATGCTCTCAGCGGTGCCCGCCGGCCGTCAGGAACGCGCCCCGCGTCGCGCCGGTCACGCGTCGAGCGCCCGGAACCGGTAGAAGACCCGGCCGTCGCCGACGTCGTAGGGCTCGACCGCGACCGGGTCGCCGATCGCGAGCGCGCTCCACGGCCGCCCCTCGATCCGCCCGAACAGGCGCAGCGGCACGCCGTCGAGATCGATCAGGCCGACGGCGTACGGCACGTCCGACTCCATCCCGAGCGGAGCGCCGCCCAGGACCGCGCTGAACGCGTAGATCCGACCGGACTCGGGCAGATCGAGCCACTCGAGGTCCTCCCCGTGGCACCGGGGGCATGCGACCCGCGGCGGCCAGTGCAGCTCGCCGTCGGCGCGGCAGCGCGTCGTGGACAGACGCCCCTCGCGCAGGCGCTCGTAGAACCGGGAGAGCCGCGTCGCCTCCTCGCCCTCGAGCGGGAAGAAGTCGAGCAGGAACGGCCGCTTCTCCGGGGGGCGCTCGCCCGTCGGCTTCGCCGCGGGCTCGCCCGCGCTGCCCGACGCCTCCGCGTCGGCGCCGTTCGCGCGGTGCGCCTTCTCGGACGCGCTCACGCCGCCCGCCCTCCCTGGTAGATCATCACCGAGTGCACGTTGGCGCTGCCCGACAGATTGTGGACCAAGGCCCACTCCGGGTTCGGGACCTGGCGCGCCGCCGGCACGCGGCGCGCGAACTGGTCGTGCACCTCGACCGCCTGGGCGATCCCGGTCGCCCCGAGGGGATGGCCGCATCCGAGGAGACCGCCCCGCGGGTTCACGACCACGTCGCCCCCGAGGTCCGAGCGGCCGTCCTCGACGAACCGACCGCCCTCCCCGGGAGCGCAGAACCCGATCGCCTCGTACTCGACGATCTCCGAGATCGAAAAGCAGTCGTGCAGCTCCGCGAAGTCGATGTCCGGGGGCCCGACGCCGGCGCTCCGGAACGCCTCGCCGGCCGCCGCGGTCAGCCCCGGCCACCGGCTCAGCTCGCCGGCGTGCGCGAGGTTGTGGAAGTCGGAGTACTGACCGGTCCCGCGGATCCAGGCGGGCGTGTCCGTGTACGCGCGCGCCCGGTCCTCCGCGACGAGCACGACCGCCGCGGCGCCGTCCGTCATCGACGAGCAGTCGCCGAGGCGGAGCGGCGGCGCGACGAGCGGCAGGCCCCGGAGCTTCTCGCGGCGGAAGCTCTTCGCGTGGAACTGCGCGTGGGGGTTCGCGTTCGCGAAGCGGTGGTTCTTCTCCGAGACGGCGGCGAGCTGCTCCTCGGTCGTCCCGTACTCCCGCATGTGGCGCTGCGCGACCATCGCGAAGAACGGCGGCGCGGTCGCTCCGCCCGGGCCGTCCCACGGGCGGTCCATCACGCAGACCATCGAGGTGTTCGCCTCGGCCATCGAGGGCAGGTTCATCTTCTCGACCCCGACCGCCACCGCGACGTCCGAGAGACCGGCCGCGATCGCCGCGTAGGCCGAGCGGATCGCCGATTGTCCGGACGCACACGCGAGCTCCGTGCGCTGGAGGATGCGACGGGGTCGAAGGCCCATCTGCTCGGCGACCAGCGGTGCGACGTGCGATTGGAACGCGAAGCGCTCCGGCTCGGCCGCGCCCACGAAGAGGGAATCGACGTCCTCGGTGCGGAGCGCCGGCACCGCGCGGAACAGGGCAGCCCCGATCTCCTGGGCCATCTCCGCCCAGGTCGTCGGGCGCACCCCGAACGGGGTGGTGACGCCGCCGACCAAGGCCACGGCGCGGGCGCTCACGCCGGCGCCCCCCGCACGGCGGCGGCGACACGGTCGCCCGCCTCCGCCGTGGAGACGGTCCCGCCCTGGTCGTAGGTGCGGGCCTTCCCGTCCCGGAGGACCGACGCGATCGCGCGCTCGAGGCGGTCGGCCTGCCGGAGCAGCCGAGGATCCGCGTTCCGGTCGCCGAGCCACCGCAGCATCTGCTCGATCGCGAAGAACGTCGCGAACGGGTTCACCTGGTTCTTACCCGCGTACTTCGGCGCGCTGCCGTGCACCGGCTCGAACATCGCGTGCCCCTCGCCGATGTTGCCCCCGGACGCGAATCCCATCCCGCCCTGGAGCACCGCGGCGAGGTCGGTGATGATGTCGCCCATCATATTGGTCGCGACCACGACGTTGTACCGCTCGGGGTTGCGGACGATCCACTGCGTGAACGCGTCGACGTAGGCGTAGTCGCGCTCGATCTCGGGGTACTCCGCGGCGACGCGGTCGAAGGTCTCGCGGAAGAACCGGCATCCCTCGAGCACGTTCGACTTGTCGACGCACGTGACGCGGCGCACGCCGTCGCCCGGCGCCCCGCGGCCCCGGGCCCGCGCGAGCTCGAACGCGAAGCGGATCACGCGCTCGGACCCCTTCCGGGTCACCACGCGCGTGTCGATGGCGACCTCCGTCTCCCCGCCGCGCCGGAGCCGACCCCGCGCCGGCGTGTAGAGGTCCTCGGTATTCTCCCGCACGATCACCAGGTCGACGGTCTCGGGCGACCAGACCTGGCGGTACGCGCCGCTGATCCGGTGCTGCACCCCGGGATAGAGGCGGCAGGGCCGCACGTTCGCGTAGAGGTCCAGCGACTCCCGCACGCCGAGCACGAGCGCCCGTCCGGCGATGTCGCCGTTGGGCAGCATCGCCCCGGGCCAGCCGACCGCGCCGAGCAGGATCGCGTCCGCGTCGCGGGCGGCCGCGGCGCCTTCCGGCTCCCACTCGCGACCGGTCTTCTGGAAGTACTGTCCGCCGCCCGCGTACTCGGTCAGGTGCCACGGTCCCGGCGCGCCTTCGGCGAGCGCGCCGAGCACCTTGAGCCCCTCCCGGACGACCTCGGGTCCCGTGCCGTCGCCGGCGAAGACCGCGATCTCGTAGCCGGCGTCCTTCATGCGCCCGCCTTCGCCGACGGCGGGCGGGTTGCGAGCTCGCGCCGGACGTGCTCGACGAGGCCCCCGGCCTCGAGGATCCGCAGGAGGTGGGGCGGGAGCGGAGGGAACGAGACCGACGCGCCCGTGCGCTCGTTCGTCACGCGTCCCCGGCCCATCTCGATGCGGGCCACGTCGCCTTTCTCGAAGATCGCCCGGACCCCGGTCACCTCGATCACGGGCAGGCCGAGGTTGATCGCGTTGCGGAAGAAGATCCGAGCGAACGAGTCGGCGACGACCGCCCCCACCCCGATCGCCTTCATCGCCGCGGGCGCGTGCTCGCGGCTCGACCCGCAGCCGAAGTTCTCGCCGGCGACCAGGACGTCGCCGGGCCGCGCGTTCGCCGCGAACTCGGGCAGCGCGATCTCGAAGACGTGCTTCTTGAGCTCCTCGGGATCGATGACCGTGAGGTACTTGCCCGAGATGATCCCGTCGGTGTCCACGTCGGCGCCGAGCGTCCAGA
>JASHWL010000179.1 GCA_030044105.1 Thermoplasmata archaeon | reverse complement strand
CCGCGTAACGCACCCAGCTTGTCTCCGACGCCTGTCGTTGACGGCGGCCTGCTGCGGCGGCTCCCCTCGGGGCCCGAAGGATTCCTTCAGTTCCATCCGGAGAGACGGGGCGAACGGCTCGCGGGGCCGCTCGCTTCGCCTGCCGGCGTGCGGTCGACCGAGGGATCCTGAGCGAATAGGGGAGGAGCAAGATGGCGAGCATGGCACCGAGCGGTGGACAGGTCCTTCTGGCGGACGAATCCGATCGCAAGCTTCGGCGGGCCCTCTCCTTCCAAGACCTCTTCATGATCTCGTTCGGGGGAGTCGTCGGCTCGGGATGGCTGTTCGCGGTTTCGTACGCCGCGCAGCTCGCGGGTCCGGCCTCGATCGTCGCGTGGATCATCTGCGGGATCTTCATGATGGCCATCGGCCTCTGCTTCGCTGAGGTCGCTTCGTCGCTCCACAAGACGGGTCAGCTCGTGCGGGGCCCGCTCTACTCCCACGGCGGTTTCACGGGATTCATCATCGCGGCGGCCTACATCCTCGGCTCGATCACCGTGCCGGCGATCGAGGCCGAGGCCGTCATTACCTACCTTGCCTCGAAGCCCCCCGGGATCATCCCCAACGCCGTGGCCGCGAACGGCCTTCTTTCCAGCGAAGGCGTCGGTGTCGCGATCCTACTCCTGATCGGCTTCTTCTTCCTGAACTATGTCGGCGTCCGATTCCTGGGCGCCTTCAACACCGTCGTCACGTGGTGGAAGTTCATCATTCCGACCCTGACGATCATCTTCCTGTTCACCGTCTATCATGCGAGCAACTTCACGATCGCCGGCGGATTCTCGCCGTTCGGCTGGCCCGGGATCTTCACCTCGATCCCGACCGCCGGGATCGGGTTCGCCTACCTCGGATTCCGGGGCGCCGCGCAGTTCTCGGGCGAGGCGAAGAACCCCCAGCGGGACGCGCCCCGGGCGATCGTGCTCTCGATCACCGCCGCCGTGATTCTGTACGTGCTGCTCCAGGTGGTCTTCATCGGGGCCATCAACTGGACGGCCGCCGGGATCATCCCCCCGAGCTGGTCCGCGCTTTCCTCCGGTCCGCTGCACACCGCGCCGTTCTACAACGTCATGAAGCAGGCCGGACCGGCGCTCCTGGGGGGGTTCGCCGCTTTCCTCCTGGCCGATGCCGTGATCTCGCCGGCCGGCACGGGCTGGGTCTTCCTGGGTGAGGCGACCCGGGCCGTCTACGGCGTCGGCGCGGACGGCTACTTCCCCAAACCACTCCTGCGGATCCAGCAGCGGACGAGGATCCCGTGGATCGCGCTCATCGTGACCACGATCGTAGGCGGGATCTTCATCGCCCCGTTCCCATCCTGGTACTTGTTCGCCGGGTTCGTGACCGACGCGTTCGCGGTGTCCCTGATCATGGGCCCGCTGACCCTGCTCGCCCTACGGCGGCATTCGCCGAACATGAAGCGACCCTTCCGTCTCCCCGCGGCGTGGATCATCGGGGCGATCGCGTTCATCGGCGGGGCGTTCGTGATCTATTGGACCGCGTTCGGGGGTCTATTCTACGTGATGAGCGTGCTGTTCCTCGTGCTGCCAGTGGTCTACTTCTTCTACGTGCCACGGAACATGGGCCTCTCGCTCGGCACGGCCCTGGTCATCGGCATCGTGGAGCTCGCGCTCACGGTCGCGGTCACCGCGTGGGGGTACGTCCACCTCTACATCGGCGACGTGGTCTCGTTATCCGCCACCAAGCCCCCGGCGTCCGACGGAACGCTGATCACGACGTTCGCGATCTACTACATCTCGCTCGTGTTGATCGTGGCCGCGCCCACAGCGCTCCTCTACGTCAAGTCCCACGTGGACGGGAAGCGCATGGTGAAGGCGGGTATCTGGGTGCTCGTGCTCCTCCTCGGTATGTACCTCATCAATTTCTTCTCGGTCTACAATTCGTGGCTCTCGGTGGGCGGCCTGCTGATCCATCCCAACGGCTACATCCCGACCCCGTGGGACACGCCGCTGTTCCTGGTCTTCGCGGCGATCATCTACGTCTGGGGAGTCTTCAGCGGGTACCGCACCAAGGACCTGGAGCAGGTGGAGCAGCTCTTGTCACGGCCGGGCGGTGACGTCGGCGTGACCGAGGGGACCGGGGACGCGGCCGCCGCGATGACCGAACCGAGCCCCTGAACCGGCCTTCGTCCCGCGTCGGCGGGCACGCCCTCGCGTCGCGGGCCGCCCAGTTCGTGTGGTCCGACCGGCGTCCGGAGAGGTGGCTCGCGTCCGGGCGGTGAGCCCGCGGATCGACAGGAGGGGACTAGGCCACGATCCCCACGCCTCCGGAACCCTCGGGGCGCTCGAAGTTCACCAGGAGTCGTAGAGCCCCTTCCGACATTGCTCGCAGATCTCGGTGTGGAATTCTCGAACGAACCGGGGATGGGTTTCCTGACCGCACCACACGCAGCGAAATCGCAGCGTCGGCGAAGGATAGCCGGTCCCGTCCGGTAGCAGGTCCATGGGGAGAGGGACCTGGGTGGCCGAAGGGTTCCCGGTCGAGACCTCGATCGCGTCCAGCATCTGACCGAAGTTCCCCACGAGGTCCCGGGCCTGGCGCACGGTGTCGTCGGAGTCGCGTACCGCGAGTCCCATGGACACCGTCGTCCCGAGCGAGGCGACGGTAGGTGCATCGTCTCCGCGTCGGAGCCGCAGGTCCCTCAGACCCTGGAGCCAGCGCCGGCGCGATGCGTCCTGGAGCACCTGCGCGGGATTGGACCGATACGCGTAGAACGCCCACTGCCGATCGAAGCCGGGGTCGCCGGTCTTGAAGCCGACGAGATTCCGCTCGGCCCGTCGCTGCTTCTCGACGATCCAGTCGAGATCCGGACTCAGCCGCGAGAAGATGCGAGGGCGCCCGCCGATGTACATCCACGGGGTCTCGTGCTGCACCATCCGCCCGGGGTCGTCCCATCGGATCGCGGTGACGATGTTGAGCAGGGGAGACGGAGAGA
>JASHWL010000178.1 GCA_030044105.1 Thermoplasmata archaeon | reverse complement strand
TGCTCAACGAGGACGCCCCTCGCCTGCGCGCGCTCAACCGCGACGCGGACGCGGCGGCCGCCGCTCTCGGGCGAGCCGAAGCGCGGGCGCGCCCGTTCCCGCTCTCGATCGCCTCGAGCGGGACCACCGTCCCGATGCGCTTTCGCGGACGACGGTTCACGCGGGCGCCGAGCGAGGTGTCGGGCTCGGTTCGGATCCAGTACTCGGACGAACCGTGGGACGTGGAGATCCCGGTCGAGACCGGGGACCGTGTCGCCACCGCCGTGACCCCGCCGGCCGGGTACATCGTGCCGCCGCAGTGGAGCGCGGCGATCGAGGTGCTGCGCGTGCACGACGTGACGATGCGCCGGACCACGGCCGAGTGGACCGGCCCGGTCGAGCGCTACCGCATCTCGGGTCTCGAGTGGAGCGCCCGGCCGTTCGAGGGTCGCCATCCGATCCTGCGCGGCGGGACGGTGGACTCCGAGGTGGGCCACCTCGGCGCCGTCGTCCGGTCGGTCGAGCCGGCGACCTTCCCGCGGGGCTCGGCGGTGATCGCGCTCGACCAGCGGCTGTCCAAGGTCGCCCTCCACTGGCTCGAACCGGAGGCGCCCGACTCGGCCGTGCGCTGGGGCTTCTTCGATCCGGTGTTCGAGCAGAAGGAACGCGGCGAGGCGTACGTGGTCGAGCGACTCGCGGCCGACGAGCTGGCCCGGGACCCGGCCCTGCGGGCGGAGTTCGAGGCCCGCCTGCGCTCCGATCCCGGCTTCACCGCCAACCCCGAGGCGCGCCTCGCATTCTTCTACGACCGCTCGCCGTGGGGGCGCGCGAACCAGGTCGGCGAGTACCCCGTGGGCCGGCTCCTCTCCCTGGACGGCCTGCCGCTCGGCCCGTGACGGGCCCCTACGACGGCACGGGACCGAAGAACTCCAGCCAGTTGCCGTCGGGGTCCCGGGTGTAGACGATGTTCTCGTACGTCTCGCGGACCCGCGCGACGACGGGAAAGCGCCGGCGCCGCAGGGACCGCTCCCACTCCTCCACGTTCGACACCCGGAACCCGAAGTGGTCGAACTCGGTCCCGGAGTGGATCGGTTCGAAGAACCGGCTCCCCGGCGGGTAGTAGTTGAGCTCGAGGAACTGCTGCGCCCCGGGAAACCCGAGGTGGACCCAGGTGCCTCCGTGCTCCATGCGCCCTCGCCGGAGCACGCGGAAGCCGAGCCGGCGGTAGAAGCGCAGCGAGCGGTCGATCGCGCGCACGCGGATCCCGGCGTACCGGAACTCCACCTTCACGGTCGGCATCGACCTCCCCAGCGTCGGCCCCCGCATATACCCCCTCGTCGGGGTTCCCGGCGCAAACTCTTAGGGCCCGTCCGAGGCTGCGGCCGGAGTGCCGTCCATCCGCCTGAGCTACGCGCGCCGGCTCTTGGGCCGGCTCTGGATCTTCCTCGCCGGCTACGTGGCGGTCTACCTCGTCGCGACCTTCGGGTTCTACTACCTCGAGTCGTTCCACGGGCTCCCGGACGTCCTGACCGCGGCCTACTGGGCCATGGTCACGCTCTCCACGATCGGGTACGGTGACGTGGTCCCGACGACGCCCGACGCCCGGCTGTTCGTGATCGGGATCGCCGCGACCGAGGTGTTCCTCGGGGCTTATCTTGTCTCGATCGTCATCAGCGTCGTGGCCGAGGAGTCCCAGCACCGGCTGCTCGGCACCTTCGGGACCGAGTTCAAGGACCACATCGTGGTCCTCGGCTACGCCGCGGTCGGCAGCGCGGCCGTCCGCGAGCTGCTGGCCCAGGGCGAGCAGGTCGCGGTGGTCGCGGAGACCCCGGAGCAGATCGCGCTCCTCCACTCGCTCGCGACCGATCGGCAGCTCTTCGCCACCGTCGGGCCCCCGGGCGACGCCACGATCCTGAAGCGGGTGAACCTCGAGACCGCGCACTCGATCGTGGTCTGCACGGGGGACGACACGACCTCGCTGATCGCCGCGCTGAACGCTCGCGCGATGAACCCGACCGTGCGCATCGTCGTCTCCGTGAGCCGGCCGGAGCTGAAGCAGACGCTCAAGGCGGCGGGGGTCACCTACGTCGCCTCGCCGGCCGACATGGCGGGCCGCCTCTGCGCGGACGCCGCGTTCCGCCCCGAGGTCGCGAACATGGTCGAGGACCTGACGACGACGGCGTACGGCGCCGACATGGAGGAGTTCCTCCTGACCGACCGGACCCCGATCTCGCGCCAGACCCTCCCCGAGGCCGAGGGCCTCGTGCGCCGGGCGTCGGACTGCCTCCTGATCGGCTACGCGCGCCCGAGCGGGGGCGGCGAGTACACGACCGTGCTGAACCCACCCTCCTCCTTCCAGTTCCAGCCGGGCGATGCGATCATCGTCGTCGGGACGCTCCCGAACCTGCACCGACTCCAGCAGTGGATCGGCGTACCCCAGGGCCGCTGACGCCCCTCGCCCGCGCCCCGGCGGCGCACGAGGGTTCTCATACTAGGACTTCGCAGGTAGGTCAGTATGCCGACCGACACTCCCTCGGCCCCGCCCCCTCCGCCGCCCGGCTATCCGACCGCGCCGCCGCCGGGCTACGCCCCGGCACCCATGGCCGGCGGCTGGTCCCCGAACGCGCCCCCGTACCGCGGGCCGCTGCTGCCTCCGTGGCTGACCTTCGGGGCGATCCTGATCCTGGTGGGCGCGCTGCTCTTCTTCGCGGGGTACCTGGTCGACCTGATCGGGACCGCGTCGTACTTCAACTCGACCGCGGCGAACGCCGCCGCGAACTACGCGGGCAGCATGGAGACCGCCGACGCGCTCATCGGCGTGGGCGTGCTCATCGCGGCGCTCGGCTGGATCTTCCATCAGATGAGCGTCCACCGACGCTCGGGCCACTAGGCGCTGGCCGGCCGGCTCGACGCCGCGGCCTCGTCGGGGCCCGCGGCCGCGCGGCGCGC
>JASHWL010000177.1 GCA_030044105.1 Thermoplasmata archaeon | reverse complement strand
GCCCGGGCCTCCGCGAAGCGCTCGAGCAGCTTCGGGTCGTGCCGCCGCGCGAGGTTCGCCTCGACCCGGGTCGGGTCCTTGCGCACGAGGTCGAGGTCGATCACGGCCCTCGGGAGCGGACGCCCGCGAAAATAGTTACCCTCGCGGACGGGCGCGGCCCGCCAAACGCTATGTAATCCCGCGCCGGCTCGCCGCCCTGAGGGCCCGGCAGCATCCATGACCGAAGAGTTCGGCCTGTTCATCGGCGGCGCGTGGACCGTCCCGCCGAACGCGCGGCGGTTCGAGACGATCAATCCGGCGACTCGCGAGCCCGTGGGCTCGTTCGTGTCCGGCACGGCCGACGACGTCGGCCGGGCCGTCGCGGCCGCCGAGAAGGCGTTCCCGGCCTGGAAGGCGACGCCGGCGCCGAAGCGGGGCGACCTCCTGCTCGACGCGGCGCGTCGCCTGAAGGAGCGGAAGAGCGAGGTCGGCCGCCTGGTCACACGCGAGATGGGCAAGGTGATCGCCGAGGGGCTCGGCGACGTGCAGGAGTCGATCGACTTCATCGAGTACATGGCCGGCGAGGGGCGGCGGCTGTTCGGCGAGACCGTGCCGTCCGAGCTCCGATCGAAGTTCTGTCTCACCGTCCGCCAGCCGAAGGGCGTCGTCGCGTGCATCACGCCGTGGAACTTCCCGACCGCGATCCCGAACTGGAAGATCGCGGCCGCCCTGATCTCGGGCAACACGATCGTGTTCAAGCCCGCCTCGAACACCGCGCGCTGCGCGGTCGAGGTCGTCCGGATCTACGAGGAGGCCGGGGTGCCGCCCGGCGTGCTCAACCTGGTCACCGGATCCGGCGGCGTGGTGGGCAACGCCCTCGTCGCCGATCCGCGGGTCCGGACGGTCTCGTTCACCGGCGGCGTGGAGACCGGGCGCGACGTCTACGTCCGCGGCGCCCAGGGGCTCAAGATGGTCCACCTCGAGCTCGGCGGGAAGAACCCCGTGATCCTGATGGAGGATGCCGACCTCGGCCTCGCGCTCGACGGCGTCCTCTTCGGAGCGTTCGGCACGTCGGGCCAGCGCTGCACGGCGACCAGTCGCCTCATCGTCCACGACGCGGTGTACGACGAGTTCCTCGGCCGCCTCACCGAGCGGCTCGACCGGTTCTCGGTCGGCGATCCGCTCGACCCGAAGACCGGGATGGGGCCCGTGGCGTCCGCCGACCAGGAGCGCAAGATCCTCGAATACATCGCGGTGGGGAAGCAGGAGGCCCGGCTCCGCTACGGCGGCGCGAAGCTGACGGGCGGCGCGTACGACCACGGGTTCTTCCTCCAGCCCACGATCTTCGAGACGAAGCACGGGACGCGGATCTCGAAGGAGGAGATCTTCGGGCCGGTCCTCTCGGTGATCCGAGTCGGGGGCTACGAGGAGGCGGTCCGGGTCGCGAACGACGTCGACTACGGGCTCTCCTCGTCGATCTACACGCGCGACGTCAACCGGGCGTTCCGCGCGATGGACGACCTCGAGGCCGGGATCACGTACATCAACGCGCCGACCATCGGCGCGGAGGTCCAGCTCCCGTTCGGCGGCGTCAAGAACACGGGGAACGGCGGCCGCGAGGCGGGCAGCGTCGCGATCGAGGAGTTCACCGAGATCAAGACCGTCTTCGTCGACTTCTCCTCGCGCCTGCAGAAGGCGCAGATCGAGGAGGACGGCGGCGAATGAGCCGGTTCCGCGGCTCGGACGACGCGCTGGACCGCGAGATCGCGGCGGTCGAGACGATCGCGCGGGTGCGTCTCAAGCGCGCCAGCGCGGAGATGCAGGAGCTGGCGCGGGACCTGCGGGAGCTCCAGCGCGAGCGCGCGCGGCGACGGGCCGCGGCCGGGGTCCCGGTCGAGGAGCTCGACGCCGTGCCGGCGGACGAGGGCGTCCGCGCGGCCTAGTACGGGCCGGTGCGCGCGGGGTTGTCGAAGTTCGTCAGCAGCGTCTGGCCGCGGTTCTTCGGTCGCCCGATCGGGGCGAGCAGCGGGTCCTCCTCGAGGGCCGGCATCGTCTCCGAGATCGGGACGTCGACCTGGATCTCCCGGGTCCGCCCGCCGCGGCCGCGGGAGACGATCGTCGCGCGGATGAGCCCGAGCGACTCGAGCTCGCTGACGTAGTTCGAGATCGAGCGCGCGTGGAGCGGCGGCAGGCCCAGCCGCTCGGCGAGCCGCTTGTAGTTGTCGTACACCTCGCCGGTGAGGACCCCGGTCCGCCGGCGCTCGTACGCCTGGAGGATGGCGTAGAGGAGCACCTTGCAGTGGGGCGGCAGCGAGCGGCAGCAGTCGACGATGATGTCCTTCTCGAGCCGGTTCTTCGCCTTCACCACGTGGTCGCGCGTGATCCGCTTGGCGCGGTCCCGCTCCGCCATCTCCGCGGCGAGGCGCAGGAGCGCGAGGGCCCGCCGCGCGTCCCCGCTCTCGAGCTGCGCGTAGGCCGCGCAGAGCTCGATGACGCCGGGGTCGACCACGCCCTCGCGGAAGGCGACGCGGGCCCGGTCCGCGAGGATGTCCTGGAGCTGCGGCGCCTTGTACGGCTCGAAGAGGATCTTCTCCTCGTTCAGCCGGCTGCGGACGCGGGCGTCGAGGTGGTTCGTGAACTTGAGGTCGTTCGAGATCCCCACGAGCACGAGGCGCGCGCCGTCGAGCTCGGTGTTGATCTGGGCGAGGGTGTAGAGCACGTTGTCCCCGCTGCGCGCGACGAGCCGGTCGATCTCGTCGAGCACGAGGACGATCGTCCCGCCCTTGGTCTCCATCAGCCGCCGCATCGCGGCCTGGACGCGGTCGAGCGACCAGCCCGTGGGGATGCGGTCCGCGTCCGCCCGGGCGAGGGTGTTCCCGACGTTCTGGAGCAGGCTGTAGGCGGTGTCGACGTTCCCGCAGTTCACCGAGATGAACGCGAGCTTCGCCTCGGCCGCGTCCGCGCGCCGCTGCAGGTCCTGGCGGACCTGCGTCACGACCGCGGTCTTCCCCGTCCCGATCTTCCCGTAGATGAGCAGGTTCGAGGGGACGTCGCCCCGCAGCGCCGGCGCGAGGACCTCGGCGACCTGGCGGATCTCCTGGTCCCGGTGGGGCAGCCGCGCCGGCACGTACGAGTCCCGCAGCACCTCCCGGCTCTCGCGGAACAGCTCGCTCTTCGTCTGGAGGATCGAGTCCAGGAACTCGGCGGTCGACCCCGGGGATCCGGCGGGAGGAGCGGCGGAGCCGCGGGTGGGCTCGGGCGTCGCTCCTCCTCCGGCGGGACGGTCGCTGACGGGCGTGACCGTCCCAGGGTGGGCTCGGCTCAGCTCGGAGGAGTCCGGCGATTCCGCCGGCCGGTCATCTCCTGGAGGTGGCACCGTCGACGCCTACCCGGGCCTCGGGCGGCGGTCCGAGGGGAGCGTGCCATATCAACCTTCCGTCAAAAATTTCGCGACATCGCGCCGGGAGCGTCCGGCGACGTCCGGAACGGCGTCGAGATCGGCGCCGTGCGATGGGGACCGAACCCATTTGAAGTCGGGCCGCGTCGCGACGTGGGATGTCCGAGTACGGGGCGCACACCCCGGTGGCGAAGAGCCCGATCTCCGTCGGCTGGGTCGTCCTCGCCGCCCTTATGTGCGGGTTCGGCCTCGTCCTCGTCTGGCTCTTCATCTCGACCTTCGACTGGATCTACTTCCCGGGCGCGGCGCTCGTCATCCTCGGGGCGATCATGTTCCTCAACGAGCGCGCCGGCCTCGACCACGCGTGAGCCTGAGCGCGCGACGATGGCGACCGGCGCGGAGCCGCCGCTGGTGGTCGTCAAGCTCGGCGGCGCGGTGATCACCCGGAAGCGCGAGGTCGAGCGGACCCGCCCGAAGGTCCTCGCCGGGCTGGCCGCCGAACTCGCCGGGAGCACCGGTCTCCGACTCATCGTCCTCCACGGCGCGGGATCGTTCGGGCACCCGGGCGCGCTGCGCTTCGGGCTCGCGCGCGCTCCGACCGCCGGCGAGCCGCCCGCGCGCCGGGCCCGGGGCGCGGCGATCGTCGCCGCCGAGGTCCGCCGCCTCCACCTCGCGGTCCTCCGCGCCCTGGTGGAGGCGGGCGCCGCTCCGGCCTCGGTCCCCATGGCGACGCACGCGCTCAACCGGGAGGGAGCGCTCGTGGCGCTCGACCCGTCGCCGTTCGTCGCCGCGCTCGGTCTCGGACAGATGCCCGTGTCGTTCGGCGACGTCGTCCCCGACGACCGGTGGGGCACCTCGATCCTTAGCGCGGACACCATCGCGGTCGTGCTCGCGCGCACGCTGCACCCGGAACGCGTGGTGTTCGTCAGCGACGTGCCGGGCGTGTACGAGGGACCCGCGCGCGGGCGTCGGTCCGTCGTCGCAGAGGTCACGGACGCGACGCTCGCGCAGCTGGCGCCGGCGCGCGCCGGGCCCGACGTCACCGGCGGCATCCGGGGCAAGGTCGCCGCGATGCTCGAGATCGCGCGCGCCGGCGTGGACGCAGCCCTTATTAGCGGACTCTCGGATGGCGCGCTCTCGCGCGCCCTGAGGGGAGAGTCGGTCCATGGGAGCTGGGCGCACGCGCGGCCCTAAGGAGCCCGCCGACCCCACCGGGCTCGACCTCAGCCATCGGAAGGCGGAGCACGTCAAGATCGTCCTGGGCCAGAACGTCGAGGGCCGGTACCGCTACTGGAACGACGTCCAGCTCGTCCACGCCGCGCTCCCCGAGATCGATTTCGCCGACGTCGACACCACGGTGGATCTGTTCGGCCACCGCCTTAAGGCGCCGATCGTGATCACCGGGATGACCGGCGGCTTTCCGGACGCGGCGAAGATCAACGATCATCTCGCGCACGCGGCCGCGGACGTCGGCGTCGCGATGGGCGTCGGCAGCGAGCGCGCGGCGGTCCTGAAGGGCCAGTACCCCGAGAGCTACTCCACCGTCGCCCGGTACGCGGTCCCGCTGCGGTTCGCGAACATCGGCGCCCCGCAGATCATCCCGCAGAGCCCGGGCGACCGGGTGGTCGGGACCGCGGAGGTGCGCGCGGCGATGGAGCTCATCCACGCCGATCTCCTCGCGGTCCACCTCAACTTCCTCCAGGAGATGGTGCAACCCGAGGGCGACCGTCGGGCCCGCGGAGCGCTCGACCGCATCGGGGAGCTCGCGGCGGAGTTCCCCGTGCTGGTGAAGGAGACCGGGGCCGGGATCAACCAGTCGGTCGCCGAGGCGCTCCGGGACCGGGGCGTCCGCGGCTTCGACGTGAGCGGCACGGGCGGCACGTCGTTCGCCGCGGTCGAGCACTACCGCGCGCTCGAGCAGGGGGCCGAGCGGGAGGCGCGGGTCGGCAAGACGTTCTGGGACTGGGGAATTCCCTCCCCGGTCGCGGTGCTGCAGCTCGTCCCCCTGGGGCTCCCCGTCATCGCGAGCGGCGGGGTCCGGACCGGTCTCGACGTCGCGCGGGCCGTCGCGCTGGGCGCCTCCGCCGCCGGCACGGCCGGCGGGGTGCTGCGGGCGGCCTCGACCAGCTACGAGGCGACCCGTCAGGAGCTCGAGAACCTCGTGCACGAGCTCAAGGTGGCGATGTTCCTCACCGGGTCCCGGACGCTCGACGACCTCCGCCGCGCGCCGTACGTGATCACCGGGGAGACGCGCCAGTGGCTGCACCGCTGAGCCCGACCCGGCCCCCGACCTCCGAGGAGGTCCACCGCGCGAAGCTGCTCCGGGCGAAGACCGGCCCGAGCGGTCCGCTGCCCTCGAACGTCGAGTGGATCCGCAGCCTCCCGATCGAGGAACAGGTCCGCTATCGCGGCACCGTCCGTCGCAAACCGTCCCGGACACTGTCTGGGATCGCGGTGGTCGCGGTCATGACCGCGCCGGCCCGGTGCCCGCACGGCCGATGCACCTACTGCCCCGGCGGGGTGGAGAACGCGAGCCCGCAGAGCTACACCGGCGAGGAGCCGTCCGCGCTGCGCGGCGCGCAGTTCCGCTGGGACGCGGAGGCGATCACCCGACAGCGGCTCGCGACGCTCGACGCCGTCGGCCACCCGACCTCCAAGGTCGAGGTGATCGTGATGGGCGGGACCTTCCCCGCGCGCCCCCGGTCGTACCAGGAGGAGGTGCTCCGCGGGATCTACGACGGCCTCAACGGCGCGCGGTCCCCCACGTTGGAGGCCGCGGTCGCGGCCAACGAGGTCGCGGAGCATCGGATGGTGGGATTGACCGTCGAGACCCGCCCCGACTGGTGCGACGACCGGGTCCTCCCGTTCCTCCTCGACGCGGGCGTGACCCGCGTCGAGGTCGGGGTCGAGTGTCTCCACGACGAGGTCCTGGCCGCGGTGGGGCGCGCCCATGACGCGGGCGATGTGGCGCGGGCCACGCGCGAGGCCCGTGATCGAGGCTTGAAGATCGGCTACCATCTCATGCTCGGGCTCCCCGGCATGGACCCGGCCCGGGACCTCGCGGACTTCGAGCGGCTGTGGGACGACCCCACGTTCCGTCCGGACTTCCTGAAGATCTATCCGACGCTCGTGCTGCCCGGGACCCCGCTCTACGACGAGTGGAAGGCGGGCCGGTACGCGCCGTACGACACGCCGACGGCGGTCGAGCTCCTGGCCGAAATGAAGCGTCGGCTCCCGCCGTGGGTCCGCATCCACCGCATCCAGCGCGACATTCCCTCCCGCCTGATCGCCGCCGGCGTCCGGGCGAGCAACGTGCGCCAGCTCGCGCTCGAGCGCCTGGCCCGCGACGGCCTCGCCTGCCGCTGCCTGCGCTGCCGCGAGGCCGGTCGGCGCGCCCGCCCGGACCCCCGGGATCTGCGACTCCGCCGGACCGAGTACGAGGCGGCCGGCGGGCGGGAGGTGTTCCTGTCCTGGGAGGATGATGCGACCGGGACGGTCGCCGGGTTCCTGCGGCTCCGCCGCCCGTCGGAGGCGACCCCGGGCGGGCTCGCGGCGCCGGTGATCCGCGAACTCAAGGTCGTCGGGCGGGAGGTCCCCGTGGGCGGCGTGCCCGGGGACTCTTCCGAGTACCAGCACCGGGGACTCGGGTCGTCGCTCCTCGCCGCGGCCGTCGAGGAGGCTCGCGCCTGGGGCGACTCGGGGATCTACGTCACCAGCGCGGTCGGGACGCGGGCGTACTACGCGGCCCGGGGGTTCGCCCGGGCCGGACCGTACATGCTACGGCCTCTCTCTCCGG
>JASHWL010000176.1 GCA_030044105.1 Thermoplasmata archaeon | reverse complement strand
TGGACGCGAAGGCGGTCGACTTCGGATCCGCCTAGCGCCCGCCAGCGGGAAAGCCCCGCGCGGCGTGGCGGCCCGCGAATCGCGATGCGCTGGACCGTCTACGTCGATCTCGACGCGTACTACGTCTCGTGCGAGCTCCGGGACCGGCCCGAGCTCGCGGGCCGGCCGGTGATCGTCGGCCCCCCGCCCCGCGCCGGCCCCAACCGCGGCGTGGTCCTCTCGGCGAGCTACGAGGCGCGGGCGTTCGGCGTCCACAGCGCGCAGCCCGCGGCGCAGGCCGCCCGGCTCTGCCCGACGGCTGAGTGGATCGCGCCGGACTTCGAGAAGTACGGCCGCATCGCCGAGGAGGTGCGCGCGGTCCTCCGCCGCTTCTCCCCGGAGGTCCTGCCGCTCAGCATCGACGAGGCCGCGCTCCGGGTGGACCTCGCGACCCCGGCCGAGGCGCGGGCCCTCGCCGTGCAAATCCAGGCCGCGCTCCGCGCCGAGCTGCGGCTTCCCTCCTCCTTCGGGATCGCGACCACCCGCACGGTCGCGAAGATCGCCACCGACCGGGCCAAGCCCGGGGGGATCGTCGTCGTCGAGCCCGGGCAGGAGGCGGCGTTCCTCGCCCCGCTCTCCGTGCGGGCGATCCCCGGCGTGGGCCCCAAGACCGAGGCGTTGCTGAACGCCGCGGGGATCCAGACGATCGGGGAGCTCGCGGCCCGCAAGCCGAGCGACCTCGCGTCGACGCTGGGAGGCCTCGGGCGGGACCTCGTCGCACTGGCCCGGGGCGAGGGCACCGATCCCGTGGAGGAGAGCGGGGGTCCCCGATCGCGGTCGACCGACCGGACCTTCCCGGCGGACGTCGCGCGCTGGGAGGAGCTGGAGCCGGCCGTTCGCGAGATGGCCGGGGGCCTCGCCGCCAGCGTCGCGGAGGAGGGGCTGCGCTACGCCGGCGTCGGGGTCGCCTTCCGGTGGGCGGACTTCACCCGATCCCAGCACGGTCGCGCGCTCGGGGCCGCCCACGAGGGGGCCGACGCGCTCGCGTCGGCGGCCGTCCGCCTCGCCCGCGAGCTGTGGGACGAGGAGCAAGCCGGCCGCGGACGATCGGTGCGCACGCTCTCCGTCCGAGTGGACCGACTGAGCGAGCGGCGACAGCGCCAGAGCTCGCTCGCCTCGTTCGAGGGCGACGGGACCTCGCCCAGCGCGGGACGGATTCAATAGGGCGCGTCCCTTTCGCGTACCGTGTCGGAGCTCCGCCGCGACCCGTTCACGGGGCGGTGGGTCGTGATCGCGGAAGGCCGGAGCGCCCGACCCAACGAGCACGCCGGGCGTCCTCCGCGGGCCGAGACCGACCCGAACTGCCCGTTCTGCGAGGGGCACGAGGACCGCACGCCGCCTGAGACCGTCGCCCTGCGGCCCGGCGGGGGAGCGCCGAACACTCCCGGTTGGACGATCCGCGCAATCCCGAACAAGTTCCCGACGTTCGGAGGCAGCGGACCCGCGGGCGGCGGCAGCTCGCGGGGTCTCGACTTTCGTCCCGGGCGCGGCGTGCACGAGGTCGTGATCGAGAGTCCCTCCCATGCGCCGGCCATGCCGGCCCTGTCCCCCGAGCGTCTCGGCGTCCTGTTCCGGTTCCTGCGCGACCGGGTCCGCGCGATCGAGCAGGTGCCCGACGTGCAGTCGGTGCTGCTGTTCGAGAACTGGGGCCCGGAGTCCGGGGGCACGCTCTGGCACCCGCATGCCCAGATCGTGGGCGTCCCGCAGGTCCCGGCGCGGCTCGAAGAGGAGCAGCGTCGCTTCGGGGAGGGCGGTCCGTGCCTGTTGGAGGAGGTCACCGCGTCGGAGCGACGCCACGGCTCGCGCGTGATCGTCGACGAGCCGGTCCTGACCCTCAGCACCCCCTACGGCTCCGCCCACCCGTACGAGATGCGCCTCGTCCCCCGGCAGCACCGGGCCTCGTTCGGCGCCGCGACCGACGAGGAGGTGGCGGCGCTCGCCGAGCTCCTGCCGGCGAGCCTGCGCGCGCTCGAGGCAGTCCAGCCGGGGCTGTCGTACAACTGGTTCGTCCACGGCGGGGGCCGGGCCACCCCGGCGACGTTCCATTGGCATGTCGAGGTCGTCCCGCGGCTCGTCCGACCGGATGGTTTCGAGCTCGGTAGCGAGCTGCCCGTCAACCCCGTGCCGCCGGAATCCGCCGCGGTGGCGATCGGGGCGGCCCTCGTCCCGGACCGGCGACGGAATTCGAGAAAACGATAACTCTCCGCCCCCGGTCGAGGCCGCGTGGCGGAGCTGCGCGAGCCGATCGTGTCGCTGCTGGGTCACGTCGACCACGGCAAGACGACGCTCCTCGACCGCATCGCCGGAAGTGTCCGCGCTTCCAAGGAGGCCGGCGGGATCACGCAGCACATCGGGGCGATCGAGGTCCCCGGTGCGACGGTCCGCCGCCTCTGCGAAGGGATCCTGAGGATCGACCAGCTCGCGGTGCCGGGCCTCCTCTTCGTCGACACGCCCGGCCACCGCTCGTTCGAGACCCTCCGCCGCCGGGGCGGGGCGCTCGCCGACCTCGCGATCCTGGTCATCGACGTCCGCGAAGGGATCATGCCGCAGACCCGGGAGTCGATCCAGATCCTGCGCCACGAGAAGACGCCATTCGCGGTCGCGCTCACCAAGATCGACCTCCTGAGCGGATGGCGGAAACCCGCGGGGCCGATCCCCCTCGCCGACGTCCTCGCCCGATCGCCCGAGTTCGTCCGCGCGCTCGACCAGCGCCTCTACTCGGTAGCGGAGGGCCTGCTCGAGATGGGTTTCTCGGCCGAGCGGTACGACAGGGTGAGCGACTTCACCCGGAACGTCGGCCTCGTGCCGGTGTCCGCGAAGAGCGGGGTCGGGGTCCCCGAGCTGATCGCCCTCCTGGTCGGTCTCTCGCAGCGGTTCCTGAAGGAGGAGCTCGTGCTCGTCACCCAGGGCGGCGAGGCGACGATCCTCGAGCGGAGCGACCAGAAGGGCGTCGGGCCGGTCGGGAACGTGATCGTCTACAAGGGCCGCCTCCGCGTCGGCGACGCGATCGTCGCCACGGGCCGGTCGGAGCCGTTCGCCTCCCGGGTGCGGGGCATCTACCGGCCCGTCGCGCTCAAGCCCGGAACGGCGTCGAAGCAGGTCAAGCTCCGCTCGCTCGACGAGGTGGAGGCGGCGGCGGGCGTCTACCTCGCGGCGCCGGGGATCGAGGACGCGATGCCCGGCGGGCTCCTCAAGGTGGTGACGACCCCGGAGGAGGAGGCGGCGGCCCGTACGGAGCTCGCCCAGGAATCCACCCCGGTCGCAGACGTCGCGGAGAGCGGCGTCGCGCTGTGCGCGGACGCGCTCGGCGGCCTCGAGGCGCTCGCCTTCGAGTGCCGCGAGCACCGCATCCCGGTCCACGAGGCGAGCGTCGGGCCGGTCGCGCGGCCGACCGTGATGCGCGTCGCGGACGTGAAGGACCCGACCCATCGCGCGGTCCTGGCGTTCAACGTTCCCGTCCTCCCGGACGCGATGCCCGAGGGCGAGGCGACCGAGGTCCGCGTCTTCCGCTCGGACGTGATGTACCGCCTGATCGAGGAGTACGAGCACTGGCGCGACGAGCGCCAGCGGGCGCTCCGCGCGCAGCGGCGGCTCGAGCTGGCCCACCCCGCCAAGATCGAGGTGCTGCCGGGGTTCGTGTTCCGCATGTCGAAGCCGGCGATCGTCGGCGTGAAGGTGCTGGGCGGCACGCTCCGTCCCGGCGTCCGGCTGATGCGGACGGACGGGACCGAGGTCGGCGTCCTCAAAGGCCTCCAGAAGGACGGGGAGTCCGTGCCCGAGGCGGAGGAGAACGCGGAGCTCGCCGCGTCCATCGACGGGGGCGTCGTCGGCCGCAACCTGAAGGAGGGCGACCAGCTCCTGGTCGCGATCCCGGAGTCGGTCGCGCGCTCGCTACGGCAGCAGGAGCTCACGCCGCGCGAGACCGAGATCCTGGAGGAGGTCGCCCGGATCCACCGGCCGACCCACCCGTTCTGGGGCCAGTAGCAGGGCGCGCGACCCTACGGCTCGTCGTCCTCGTCGTCGGCGTCCCGTCCGGGCGGGGCGTCGTCCCAGCCGTCGTCGTCGAGATCGTCCGACCCCCGACCGAGGAGCGCCGAGTCGGGCTGACCGACCGGCTCGGGGGGCGGACCGTAGACTCCGCCCCGCAGGAAGACCCCGAGGAACACCGCGATCGCGCCGAAGCCGATCAGGATCACGGACCCCACGAGGATCACGAACAGTTCCCAGCCGGTGCCGAACGAGCTCATCGCGGGATACGACTCCACGAGCGTCCCGTTGTAGAGGACGGGCGTGCTGTTGACGTTCTGGACGATGAGCAGGTACGGCTCGCTGACCGAGCCGGTGTAGGTGTAGATCCCCGTGTCGGTCCACCAGGACTTGAGCTCGGGTCCCGGGCAGACGTAGCCGGGCGTGCTGTTGGCGCATCCGGCGGCCTGGTACAGGTACACGCGGACGGACTTCGAGGCCGACCAGGCGTACTCCACGTCGGCCGAGCGCTGCGGAGAGACGGCGATCACGTGCGTGTAGTTGTCGTTCGGGAGGATCGTGGGGGAGCCCACGCCCTCCACGATGCTCCCGGTCGTCTGCGACGAGACCCCGAACGCGACCAGCAGCACCGCGACGCCGACGAGGGCCACGGCGACTCCCACGAAGGCGAGCCCTCTGCGCACGAAACGAGCAAAGACCCGTAATGAGGAAAAGGCTTGGCTCGTACGGACGGAAACGCCGCCCGGGCCTCGGAGCCTTCGAAGAGGGGGGCGGCCCGTCCAGGGGATTAGGGATATCTACTCCTGTTCCTCCTAGGGGTACCGTGACACAGTCTGTCACGCCGCAGGCCTCCGAAGGGTCGGCACCGGGGCCCACCGCCGTTCTCTGCCCGATGTGTGGGAGCGGTCACCGCGTCCAGGACCCCACCCGCGGAGAGAGCCACTGTTCCGAGTGCGGCCTCGTCTTCGACGGCGCGGAGCTCGT
>JASHWL010000025.1 GCA_030044105.1 Thermoplasmata archaeon | reverse complement strand
GACCCCTCCGATCCGCATCGTCCCACCTCGGAGGTGAACCTCCTTGCCATCGCGACAGGCGCCCCGGTGTGGAGTCTCGGGACGGCGTGGAAGGCGCTGTTCCGCCAGCTCATGCCTCCGCAGGTCGAGGACGCCTACCGGAAGGCGATGGTCCGTGCCCGGCTCTCGGACGCCGAGGTCGACCGACTGCGCGCGGTGGCGGATCGGCTCCGGATCGAGCTCGTGGTGCGGGACTGAAGCCAGTCGTCCGTCGGTAGCGATCCGTTCAGCCCGGCGGGGTGGGCGGAGGCCCTTCCTGCCAGGGAGCGGGCGCCGGAGGCGGTGGGGGCGTTCCCATCGCTCCGGCGGGCGGCCCCGCGCTCGGAGGCACGTACGCCGCGGGCGGCGGAGGCTGTCGTCCCCGCCGCGCGAAGACGACCGTCGTGATCAGCAGCACGACCGCGACGACGACCAGCGCCGCGATGATCGCCCAGCCGAGCGTCCCGATCCCGGAGGAGGAGGTGCTGCTGCTCGTCGACTGGAGCACGATCGGCAACTGGACCGACCCTCCCTCGGCGATGCTCACGTTGTCGAAGTAGGTCCGGTACCCCGACGCCGATGCTTCGATCGAATACACCCCGATCGCGAGCGTGATCGAGAACGTGCCGCCGGAGCCGACGGTCTCGGCCACGCCGTCGACGAGGAGCGAGGCGTCGCCCGGCGCGATCGTTCCGGAGAGGGTCCCCGTGGCCGCCGAGAACTGGATCGCGACCGTCGCGCCCGCGAGTCCCAGCGTGCCGCTGCCCGTCGCCGGAGAGGCCACGTAGCCCGCCGCGCTCGCCGTGTAGGCGTAGCCGAGATCGGCCGCGTCGACGTCGATCGTGGTGGAGTTGGATGCCTCGACGCTCGTGGACCCGAGCTGCGAGAGCGTGACCGACCACTCGGTCCCCGCCGGGAGGCCGCTCTCGGTGAAGACCAGCGGAGCGGACGCGTAGAAGTACAGGACGAGCACGGTCGCGCCCGCGAGCGCGAACTCGCCGGAGCCGGGGATCGCCGCGTAGCCGGGCGCGGAGGCGGTCCAGGTGTAGGTGAGCGCGGGCAGGTCGACGTACCCCTCGTCGGTGTCGCCCGTGAGGCTCCCGCCGTACCCGCCCGTCGTGCTCTCCAGGTTCAGCTGGAACGTGACGCCCTCGGGGAGCCCCTCCACCACGACCGTGAGGGCGTAGATCGGAACGAAGGTGACGGAGACCTCGAGGTCCGTGTCCACGATGGTGAGTCCCGCGTCCGCAGAGGAGGAGGCGTAGGTGCCGTTGAGGCTCTCGGCGCTGTACGTGTACGACCCGGGGATGAGGTCCCCGATCACGACGGAGGTGGACGTCGACTCCGCCTCGAAGGCGACGCCGTCGGCCAGGTTCGTGACCTCGCCCACCCAGTCGGTGTCCGCCGGCAGCCCGGACTCGGTGATCTCGACCGCGTACGCGAGGACGAAGTCGACCGAGACGAGCACGTCGGTCCCGTTGACCGTGACGACGCCTCCGAGGGCGCCGTACGCCCCGTTCTCGGAGAGCGCGGCCCAGGTCCAGTTGCCGTCCGGCTCGGAGAGGTTGAGCTCGTACGGCGCGTAGGTCTCGTTGACGATCGCGCCGCTCTCGAGCTCCTCCTCGAGCTCGGTGCCGCCGGTGTACGTCACGAACAGGGCGACCTCCCACACCTTGTCGGTCGGGAGACCGGTCTCCTGGAACGTGATCCGGTAGACGGGGGCCGGGAGGAGCGGGTAGAAGTCGCCGCCGCCGGCGCTGCAGAGCGCCGTCACGGAGGTGCAGACGAACGCCGCGGGGTCCCCGAACTCGTCCGTCGGGAGGGGGTTCAGCCCCTCGTACGGGACCACGATGTACGGGTTGTAGGAGAGCCCGTAGTCCCACCAGTAGTTCCCGCCGATGTAGTCGCCGCCGATGATGTTGGTGGGCCCGGCCTCGTAGGGCAGGTTCCAGGCCTCGCTGTATTCGTGCTGGTAGCCGGTCGGGAGATCGCCCGTGTACGGGTCATCGACGAACGAGGTCGCGGTGATCGTGGTCTCGAAGACGTTGTTCGCCACCACGTCGCACTCGAGGCAGGTGGTGGCCGCGTCGGCCCCGTAGGCCGCCGCGTCGCCGTAGTCCGCGTCCGCGAGCCCGACCGAGCCGTACTCGCCATCGACCGTGGAGTAGGGGTTCGCCGAGTCGAACAGCGCGGGCTCGAACCAGTTGTCCTCGACCGTGTTGTCGATGCCCCCGTAGAGGAACACCGCCAGGCCGCCGGTCTCGAACGTGACGCCCTCGATCGTCGAGTGGGTCGTGTTCCAGAAGACGACCGAGCCGATCGACTGCGACGGCCCGTAGTAGGCCTGCTCGGCCCACCAGCCGGCGATCGTCCCGCCCAGGACCTCCACGTCGGTCGAGTCGTTGACGTAGATCCCCAGGTCGTTGCCGTCGGGCGTGCCGTAGTAGTGCACGAGGTCCGCGAACTCGCCGGTGGTCGGGAAGGTCACGGAGAACGAGGCCGGCGAGTCGAGGTCGACGCCCGAGACGTCGTTGAGGAGGACGCCGACGAAGACGGGATAGAAGTAGTCGTTGAAGAGGCCGAACCAGGGGAAGGTGGCGCAGCCGACGGACGAGCCGCACGGGAGGTCCCCGAGCTCGCCGATCTCATCGTTCAGGATCTCCGCATGGCCGTCCGCGCCGGTGCCCGAGGAGATCGCCGTGACCGCGGTCTCGTTCATCGCCCAGAGCGGCGTGTAGACGCCCGCCGCCGGGTCCGCGACGAGCGTGTAGGAGCTGCGGAACGTCGAGCCGTTCGTGAGGTCGATCTCGGCCTCCACCGGCGTGTAGCCGGCTTCGACGAACACGAGCGTGTACGATCCGGCCGGCCAGGCGGTCCCTTCGGTGCCGTACACTCCGTCGGGCGCGAAGTTCGAGGGGGCCCAGGCGAACTCCGACCAGTTCGTGGTCGCCCACGAGCCGGTCCACACGTCGCCGCGCGCGACGAACAGGAACGCGTCCATCGTCGGGGTCGTGAGGAACACCGTCGGCATGTTGGCGAAGGCGGGATCCAGCGCCCCGTGGCTGAGGTTCCAGAGGCCGGTGAGGAACGAGGGGCCGGAGGTGAGCACCGCGCAGTCCGCGCACGAGGTGGGCCCGGTCCCGGGGTTGGTCGAGAACGCGGCCCAGGCGGAGTTCACCCCGTACGACGTCTCGCCCGTGTCCGCGCCCACGTTGTAGGCCGAGGGGACGCTCTGGTACGCGCCGGCCGTCGCGTTGTAGTCGTCGAGCGTGAGGTACGTGGACTCCGACTCCAGCACGTCGAAGTTGCTGCCGCCACCGGGGCCGGTGAGCGTGACCTCGAAGTCGTCCGGGAGGCCGAGCGGGTCGTAGGTGAAACCGTTGACCTCGTAGCCCGGCGTCACCGTGGAGCTCGCCGCGGCGCCGGCCGCGAGCGAGTTGAACTCGACCGAGTCGTAGGTGCCCGCGAAGGTCCCGGCGCCCGAGCTCAGGCTGTAGTTGAAGAACACCGCGTCCCGGCCGCCGATCAGGGTGGAGTTGAGGTAGAGATCGAGCGTGAGGGGGAAGGAGTAGGCGATCGGGGCCGAGTAGCCGTAGTAGAAGTCCGGGACCTCGAGGTTCCCCGAGTAGGAGTACAGCGCGTTCGCCGAGAACGGCCCGCCCGAGAAGTTCCAGAGGTTGTCCACGAACTGGAGCGTGTGGTTGCTCGGGGTGAACTCGACGACGTTCTGCGTCCAGAACTGGTAGCTGTCGTTCCCGAGGATCGTCACGTCGTTCAGGACGGCGTTGAGCTGGACCCCGAACTCGTCCGGTCCCGTGACGTCGGGCGAGAATCCCGAGAGGCCGGCGGTGGAGAACGTGGCGAGCACGCTCGAGGTGTCCAGCGTGTAGGGCGTCAGCGTACCCGAGAGGTTCTCGAGCCCCAGGTCCGCGATCCCGAAGGGGGCCGGGGCCGCGGTGTACGTGGGGCTGACATGGCCGGAGGCCGACGCGCCGTGGACCTCGCCTCCGTAGTTCGGCAGGAACACGTTCCGGGCCGAGACGCCCCGTCCGACGAGGCTCGCGAGCACCGAGGCGCCCGTGTCGTTCCCGTCGTCGTGCGGCGCCGAAGGCTCCGAGAGGCCTCCCCCCGACGGCACCTGAAGGGTCGCGCCCGAGGCCGCGGTCGCGCCGCTCGACGGCGCGTTCGTCACCGTCGTCGTCGTCGTCGCGAGGGAGGTCGACGCCGCGGGCGAGGCGACCGAGGTCGGTGCGCCGCCGGCGAGTCCCCCGAGGGTGCCGAAGGCCAGCAGGGCGGCCAGCGCCAGAGCCCCGACGGCTCCGGCCCTCCCTCCCCGCATATCCACGTGTACCTACTCGACGCCCTACTTACACTTCGGCCCAGCCGGCTCCCTCGGTCCGCCCGCCGACCTTCGCGCAAACCCTTTAGGGAGCCGGGCGGAGGGCGGGCCCGTGGCCGACGAACCCCTCGACGCGATCCTCGTCCAGGTCACGATCCCCCTGCCGATCCCGATGATCCACGCGGCGTT
>JASHWL010000024.1 GCA_030044105.1 Thermoplasmata archaeon | reverse complement strand
GCGAGCCTGATCACCACGGGCGTCGTCTCCGCCGTGATCACCTACAAGGCGGTCGCGATCCAGAACCACCTGAACTACGTGCTCCTGAACTCGACGGTCGGCCTCGGCGCGAACACCTCGTTCGCGCTCAACGCCTACTCGAAGCTCTCGACGCAGATCTACGGCTCGTCCAACACGCTGGTCTCGGTCGTTCCCGCCCCCATCCTGTTCGCGGCGACGGTCCCGCTGAACGCGCCGAACGCCGCGCTGGGCGCGCTGTTCCTCCATCTGCTGCTCTCCCCGCAGGGCAGCGCCATCCTCGCCGAGGATGACGCCTGGACGCCGATCTTCCCCGGATGGTCGCCGACCCCGAGCGCCGTCCCCGGTCTCCTGCAGCCGGACGTGACGTCGCTCCCCTCGTGGGCGGCTCCGTTCATTCCATGAACCGGGGGGCCTTGCCGGCCCCCACGACGCGTCCGAAGCTCGGTGGCACTCCCTGGCTCGTCCTCCAGCTCGTCCTGGCGGGCTCGCTGCTGCTGCTGTTCCTGCTGCCGATCTACGCGCTGTTCACCTACGCGCCCCTCTCCCAGATCGTCGCGGCGTTCAGCAACGCGGCGGTCGACGCCGCGCTCTGGCTCACGTTCTACGCGTCGGCGATCACGCTCGTCATCGCCGTCGTCTTCGCGATCCCGCTCGGCTACCTGCTCGCGCGCCGGCGCTTCCCCGGACGCAGCGTCGTCGAGGCGGTGGTCGCGCTGCCGGTGGTCGTGCCGCACCTCCTGGTCGGGCTCGGGCTGTTCCTGCTGCTGCTGCCCGGCAGCCCCGCCTACCGGTTCACGATGTGGATCGGCTTCCCCGTCTACGACACGATCTGGGGCGTGGTGCTCGTGATGGCGTTCGTCAGCGCGCCGTACACCGTCCTCGCGGCCGATCTGTCGTTCCGGGCGATCGACGACCGGACGCTCGAGGCGGCGCGCTCGCTCGGCGCGGGACCCGCGACCGCGTTCCTCACGGTCTCGTTCCCGCTCGCGCTCCGCGGGATCGTGGCCGGCCTCCTCCTCACGTGGGCCCGCGCCGTGAGCGAGATCGGCGGGATCCTGATCATCGCCTACGCGGTCTATCCCGGCGGCCCGTACAACGGTCCCGTGACCTCGACGATCTCCGTGCTCGTGTACAACCTGTTCCAGGCGGGCGACCTGAAGGGCGCCGCCGCGGTGAGCTCGGTCTTCCTCCTGATCGCGTTCGCGCTGTTCCTCGCTGTCCGTCTCGGCGAGCGATCGGGCTGGCTGCCCTGGCGCCGGGGGGAGCTCACCCCATGAGCGTCTGGACGGTCGCCGGGATGGAGACCGCCGTCGACCGGTTCCATCTGGGACCGATCGACCTCGAGCTCGCTCCGGGGCGCGTGGTCGCGATCCTCGGCGCGTCGGGTTCCGGCAAGACCACGCTCTTGCGGACCCTCGCCGGATTCCTGGGCCTGAGCGCCGGGCGCATCCTGCGCGACGGGCGGGACGTCGCCGGCCTGCCTCCCGAGCGCCGCGGCCTGGGCTACGTGCCGCAGGGACTGGGCCTGTTCCCGCACCGGACGGTCGAGCGGAACGTGAGCTACCCGCTCGAGGTCCGCGGCCGGACCGACGCCCGCGCCCGGAGCCGGGAGCTGCTCCAGCGGTTCGGCCTCGCCCGGCTCGCCGGACGGTATCCCGCCCGGCTGAGCGGTGGCGAGGCGCAGCGGGTCGCGCTCGCCCGCGCCCTCGCCGCCGAGCCCGAGCTGATCGTCTGGGACGAGCCGAGCCAGTCGCTCGACGTCGAGGCGCGCCACGACCTCGCGCTCGTGGTCCAGGAGATGAAGCAGGACGAGCGCGTCCCGGTCGTCCTCGTCACGCACGACCCGTCGCTCGCGTTCGCGACGGCCGACCACTTCGTCGTGCTGCGTGAGGGCACCGTGCAGCTCAGCGGCGACGCGGGGGCTCTGTTGGCGCACCCGCCCGACCCGTTCGCCGCCCGGTTCGTCGGGTTCGACAACGTCTACGACCGGCCGACGCTCGACGCCGCGGCCTCCGGGTCGCTGGGCGCGTGGCTGCGGGGGCGCGCCGGTCCCCAGGGGGTCGCCTTCCCCTGCGTGCGGCTCGACGCGGAGGGCGGCCCGTGGTCGGGCACCGTGCACGGGGTCCGGCCGACCCCGGAGGGGCTCGCGGTGACGGTGCGCGCGGACGAGCTCTGGATCGAGCTCGCGCTCCCGCTGCCCCGTGTGGGATCGGTCCCGGCGCCGGGCCAGGCGTTCCGCTTCTCCGTAAACGAGGAGAGCCTGCGCGCCCTCGGCCCGCGGAGCTAGCCGCATGGCCGAGCGACCGAGCCGGGTCACGGACACGGACGTCGCGCTCCTCCGCTCCATCGGGCGATCGCACTCCGTGGTCGCCGCGAGCCGGGAGCTGGGGATCTCCCGGGACCGCGCGGTCTACCGGCTGGGCCGGCTCGCGCGGGCCTTCGGTGGCCCGGTGGTCCAGGGCGCCCGCGGGGGCCGCGCCCACGGAGGCACCGCGCTCACGCCTCTCGGGGACCGGGTGCTCCGCGGCGGGTTCGACGCGGTCGAGCTCCTGGACGCGCGCTCTCTGGTGGGAGGTGCCCGGCCCAACGTCCTCCGGGGGGTCTACCGGGCCGGTCCCCCTCCCGAGGTCGCGGTCGCCCCGGGCCTCCGGCTCCGGGTCGCGTTCTCGGCGGCCGACGGCGAACCGCTCCGGCTCGTGCTGGACCCGGAGGCGATCGTCGTCGCCCGGCGCCGGTTCCCGTCGAGCGCGCGGAACGTGATCGC
>JASHWL010000175.1 GCA_030044105.1 Thermoplasmata archaeon | reverse complement strand
TTTATACGCGACGCTCCTCGGCGCGCGGGGACGGAAGACGACCCGGATGCCCGTGTGGGGTAGCTACGGACGGGGCCCCTGCCCTGCCCGCTGCACTGGATTATCCTAGAGGCCTGCGGAGCCTCAGACCTGGGTTCGAATCCCAGCACGGGCGCCTCCCACCCGAACCCACGACCTCGGGTCCGCGATCCGGAGGTGCCCTCGCGGGAAGGAGTGGTCCACGGCGGCTCTCCTCCGGGGGCGGGCTCTCCGCGTCGCGCCGGGGCGCGCGGAGATGAAGTAGGATCGGGACCCGGCGCGCCCCGACGGTCCTCGGGCGCCGCCCTCGGACTCCGCTGGGTCACCGGATCCCCACGGTCGCGTATGCGCGGCGGGGAGAGGAAGGGGAAGGGGTTGCGTCCTCCCGCTCCGGCGGGAGGACTCTCGCGGTCCGGGCTCCGACTCGACCCGCCGAGCTTACGGGCTCACCACCGTCACGGTCTTCGAAGCCACCGACGTCGCCGTCTCCGACGCGGTCGCCCCGTCCGTCACCACGAGCTCGAACGAGTAGGTGTCGCCGACGGTCAATGTGCCGCCGGCGATCGTGCAGGTCACTTGGGCGCCGAAGGCGCCGCCGGTCCCGCTGTTCACCGTGCACTGCGCCGCGTCAACGTAGGCCCCGCCGTTCACCGAGACGACCCACTGCCACGCCAAGGGCCCGGTCCCGGTCGTGGGCAGCGTCCCCGTGACCGTGAGCGCCTGGCTCACGACCAGGCGCGTCGCGCTCACGGTCGGCTTCGCCGGCGCCTTCAGCGTCTTCGAGACCGACACCAGGGGAGACGGCGCCGAGACGGTCGTCGTGGTCTTGGTGGCGCTGTCGGTCACCTTCAGCTCGAACGAGTACGTGTCGCCCGCGTGCAAGGCACCGGCCGCGATCGAGCAGGTCACGACCGCGCCCGCCGAGGCATCGGTACCGGTCCCGACGGCGCACGCGGTCTTCGAGCCGTACGCACCGCCGTTGATCGACCACAGCCAGACGTAGGTGTACGGGGCGGTGCCGCTCGAGGGGATCGCGCTCGTCACCGTCAGCGCCTGGTTCACGTCCAGCGCCGTGGCGCTCACGGTGGGCGTCGTCGGCGGCGCCAGGGCCGCCGCCACGGTCACCGTCTCGAGGTTCTGGGCCGACGTCGTGGTCTCGGGGTTCGACGCGCTGTCCGTCACGGCCAGCTCGAAGTTGTAGAAGTCGCCGCCGACCAACGTGTTCGCCGGGATCGTGCACGCCACCTTCTGGCCCGCCGATCCGCCGGTCCCGCTCGCCAGGGTGCACTGCGACGCGTCCGTGAACGCCCCGCCGTTGACCGCGACCAGCCACTGCCAGGAGTACGGGGCGGTCCCCGAGCTCGGCAGCTTGTCCGTCACGTTCAGCACCTGGTTCGCGTCCAGCGCCGGTCGGTTGACCGTCGGGGTCGCCGGCACCGCGAGCTTCGAGGCAATCGTCACGGTCGCCGACGCCATCGAGGTCCCCGTCTCGGGGGTCGTGGCGCTGTCCGTGACGGTCAGTTCGAAGCTGTACGAGTCGCCGATCGTGAGCGTGCCGCCCGCGATCGTGCAGGTGACCGAGGCGCCCGCGACCGCGCCCGAGCCCGAGGCGACCAGACATCCGGTTGCCGGGACGTAGCTTCCGTCGTTCACCGACACCAGCCAGCTCCACGCGTAGGGCCCCGTGCCGGTCGTCGGGATCGTGCCCGTGACCGTCAGGGCCTGGTTGCGGTCCAGCGCCGTGCCGCTCGGCGCCGGTGTGCCCGGCGCGGCGAGCGCCGGGGAGACCGACACCGAGGCCGAGCTCGCGGACGCAACGGACTCGGGGACGGCCGCGCTGTCCGTCACCACGAGCTCGAACGTGTACGTCGATCCCGCGCTCAGCGTGCCGCCCGCGATCGAACACGTCTCGGTCGCGCCACCCGGCGCGCCCGAGCCACTGCTCTGCGTGCACACCCCGGCGCCGCTGTACGCGCCGCCATCGACCGAGACCAGCCACTGCCAGGAGTAGGGCGACGTCCCGGTCGTGGGCAGGGTCGAGGTGACGGTCAGCGCCTGGTCGGCGTCGAGCGCCGTCGCGCTCACGGTCGGAGTGCTCGGCGCCGTCAGGGCCGGCGCCACGTTCACGAGGGGCGACGACGGCGAGGTCGTGGTCTCCGGCGAGCCGGCACTGTCGGTGACGTTCAGCTCAAAGGCGTAGGAGATGCCGCCCGCGAGAGTCCCTCCGGCCACGGTGCAGGTCTCGATCGCCCCGGCCGAGGCTCCCGATCCGCTGCCAATCCCGCACACCGTGGAGTCTACGTAGGCCCCACCATCGACTTCGAACAGCCACTGCCAGCTGTACGGGGCCGTGCCCGAGGCCGGGACCGAGGCGGTCACCGTCAGCGCCTGATCGGAGTCGATCTCGGTCGCGCTCACGGTCGGCGTGCCCGGGGCGGCGAGCGCGGTGCTCACCGATACCGCGGAGGAGGCCGGCGAAGTCTGGGTCTCCGCCGAGTAGGCGCTGTCCGTGACCTGGAGCTCGAACGCGTAGGTGAACCCGACGTTCAGCGTGCCCGCGGGCACCGCGCACGTCGCGCTCGCCCCGGCCGCGGCGCCAGACCCGGAATCGGCCAGGCACTCCGTCGCCACACCGAAGTACCCGCCATCGACCGAGACCCACCACAGGTAGGAGTAGGTCGGGACGCCGGTGCTGGGAATCGTGGCGGTCACGGTCAGCGGCTGATTCGCATCCAGCGGCGAGGCGCTCACGGCCGGCGCGGCCGGCGCCGTCAGCGCGGCGTAGAACGGAACGCTCTCCGCCACCGTCGCTCCGCTCACCGTGAACGATCCGGAGTACCCGGCGCTCGTCGTCGTGTGGCCCGCGGGGAGCGGGCTCGTCTGGAACGTGTAGGTTCCGTCCGGCAGGCTGAAGACGTGCGTCGTCGACGTGCTCGTCACCGCCAGCTGTCCGGCCACGGACTCGGTCCAGATCGTACCGCTCGGGAGCCCCGTCTCCGTGAACGTCACGGAGTACGAGGGGGCGAACGAGAAGATGTTCACGAGACCGAGCGCGGTCGCCGTCACGGCGAAGAGATAGGTGGCCGGATCGGCCCCGTTCGCCGAGCTGCTGTACCCGCGAACGGTGTAGGTGCCGCTCGGCAGGTAGAAGTTGAGGCACGGGTCGCCGCCGCACGTGGCGGTGGGCGTCGTGGTCTGGGTGTCGTTGAACCCGACCGGCGTCGTGCCGCTGAACACGGCGGCTTCGAACTCCGTGGAGGTCGTCGCGCTCGGGAGTCCGGTCTCGGCGACGGCCACGTCGTAGACGCTCGTCGTGATCAGCGGCGCGTAGTCGCCGGCGAACCCGACCGCGGTCGCCGCGATCTCGGCGGTCCCGGTCTCCGAGGTCAGGTGGTTCTTGAACGGAACGTTCCCGTACGGGTTGGCGACGTTGCCGTAGGACGACCACTCGTTGCCTCCCTGGTAGCTCGAGCCGGCGATGCTGCCGGCCATCGTGAACCCGTCGAGCGTCTGGGAGTAGCTGAGCGGCTCGCAGACGGCCGCGCCCGGGTAGTAGCCCGAGGCCAGCGCGCTGTACCCCGCGACGCACGTGGCGTTCCACATCGTGAGGTCCAGGGCGCTGGTGGCGCTCGCCGTCGCGTTGACCGTGCCGTTCGCGGCGAAGTCGTTGTTGTAGACGCGGTCGTACGCCTCGCCCACCACCAGCGCGTCGTCCGCGACGAATCCGACCAGGCCCGTGTAGCTGGTCTGCGGGGTCGGAACGAACGTGTTCCCCCACACGGTGTTGCGGGCGGGCGGCAGCGCGAACGAGACCGGAGCCCCGTTGATCGTGGAGGTGTCCGTGGTCCCGCCGCCGGTCAGGTCGATGCCGCGGTTCGAGAGCGCGAACGTGTTCCCCGCGATCAGGTCGTTCGCCCCGTTGCTCACGATGATGCTGTAGATCGACGACTGCGCCTCGCTGTTGTCCCACGTGTAGATGTGGCTGGCGCCGATGATGGCCAGGTTCTGCGTGTTCAGTAGATAGTACTGGAAACCGTTCGTGCTGGGGACGTTGAAGTCCTCGAGCGCGTAGAGTTGCCAGGACGGATAGTTCAGCAGGAACGACGGCGCGGGATTGAACTGGGTGACCGCGGTCGTGCTGTTGATGAACGCCCCGATCCAGACCGTGAACAGATAGTCGTTCAGGTTCGAGAACAGCCACGAGACCGAGCC
>JASHWL010000174.1 GCA_030044105.1 Thermoplasmata archaeon | reverse complement strand
GAACGGACAGACGGTCCCCAGGTCGAGCGGCGTGAACCGCGTGGTCGGGTTGATCTGCTGCATGCGGTGCAGGATGCCGACCTCCGTGGCCACCAGCACCTCGGGCGCGCGGGTCTCCTCGGCATAGCGCACCATCCCGTCGGTGGAGAGGACCCGGTCCACCTGCGGGAGGGCCTGGGAGGCGCAGCCGCATTCCGGGTGGGCGAGGATCGGCGCGCCGGGGTGCGCCCGCCGGGCCCGGTCCATGTCCTCGGGCCGCATCCGCGCGTGGACCGGGCAGTCGCCCACCCACAGGTGCATCGCGCGCCCGGTACGCTTCCGCACGTAGTCGCCCAGGAACATGTCGGGCAGGAACAGGATCTCGCGATCCGAGGGGATCGACTCCACGACCTTCACCGCGTTCGAGCTCGTGCAGCAGTAGTCGGACTCCGCCTTCACGTCGGCCGAGGTGTTGATGTACGCCACGACCGCGGCCCCGGGGTGCGCCGCCTTCCAGTCCCGCAGCTGCTCGGCCGTGATCGCGTCCGCGAGCGCGCAGCCGGCCTTGAGGTCCGGCAGCAGGACCGTCCGGCTCGGGTTCAGGATCTTGGCCGTCTCGGCCATGAACCGGACGCCCGCGAAGACGATCACCCGGCGGTCCGCCTCCCGGGCCTTCCGGGAGAGGTAGAGCGAGTCCCCGACGAAGTCGGCGACGTCCTGGACCTCGGGCCGCTGGTAGTTGTGCGCGAGGAGCACGGCGTCCCGCTCCTCCTTCAGCCGGCCGACCTCGGCCTCCAGCGACATGGCTCCTCCCGGGGTCGTTCTAGGAACGTCGCCGACTTAAGCGGGCGGGGCGGAGCCCGAGATGGAAGGGGAGCGCGATCGCCGAGTGGGTGAGGGCGCCGAGGCTCACGGCGTCGGCCCCGGTGCGCCGGTAGCGCCCGAGGTTCTCGGGCGTGATGCCCCCGGAGAGCTCGATCCACCGACCGCGCCTCAGGCCCGCGCGTTCCAGCGCGCGCACGATCGCCCGGGCCCGGCGCGGGGACACGTTGTCGAGGAGGAGCGCGCCGGCGCCGGCGCGCGCCGCGCGGACCGCCTCCGCGATCGAGCGCACCTCCACCTCGACGCGCTCCCCCGGTCGCGCGGCCGCGGCCGCCCGCCGAACGGCCTCGGGCAGCGCGGCGAAGGCGAGGTGGTTCGACTTCACGAGCAGCGCGTCGGAGAGGTCCCGGCGGTGGGGCCGGCCGCCGCCGTGGACGACCGCGGCCTTCTCGAGGTCCCGGAGGCCGGGGAGGGTCTTGCGGGTCGCCCAGACCTCCAGGGGGCGGGGCCCGCCGCGGGCCGCCCGCACCGCGCGATCGGTGGCGGTCGCGATCCCGCTCGCGTGCATCACCACGTTGAGCACGGTCCGCTCGGCCGCGAGGACGGCCCGCGCGCTCCCGACCACGCGGAGCACCGTCGTGCCCGCGCGGACACGGCTCCCGTCGCGCCTGAGGACCGTGGCCCGGAGCCCGGCCGCCCGCGCGATCGTCGCGCCCGCGGCGGCCCCCGAGAGCACCCCGGGCGCCTGCGCGACGATCCGGCCCTCCGCGCCGGCCCGGGCCGGCACGACCGCGCGGCTCGTGCGGTCGTCCCGGAACCGGTCCTCGTCGAGCGCGCGCCGCGCGAACGCGGCGTCGACGCCGGGCGGGCTAGCCCGACGCGGCACGGTCGGCGCCGTCCCTCGAGTCGAGCGCGCTCTTCAGGCGGTGGAAGTCGGCGGCGATGTCGGGCCGCAGCTGCGGCAGGTTCTGCCGCTCGAGCTCCGCGACGCGGCGGTGGGCGGTCGCGCGGTCGCCGCGGGCGTACGACAGCTGGGCGAGACGCAGGACGACGTCGACCTCGTCCGCGGGCGCCTTGAGCTCCCGCACGATCCGGTAGGCGTCGAGGAGGTCGGCCTCCGCCCGGTCGTACTCGCCGCGGTCGAGGCCGATCTTGCCCTGGACGATGAGCGCCTGGACGAGCCCGAACCGGTCGCCGATCCGCTCGAGGATGTCGTGGGAGCGCTGGTTGCGCTCGGCGGCCTCGTCGAGCCGCCCGGCCTCGCGCAGGATGTCGGCGACGTTGAACAGCGCCCAGCCGACGCGCCGGACGTCGTGGGCCTTCTCCGCGAGCCGGATCGCCTCCTGGAACTCGGCGATCGATTCCGAGTAGCGGGGCGTCAGCGAGGCGGAGCCGGCGATGAGGACGCCCAGGAACAGGTGCGCGTGCGCGGCCTCGCGCGCGTCCCCGAGCCGCTCGAGCGTGCGCGCCGCCTCGCGGGCCTCCGCGAAGGCGCCCTCGCTGCGGCCCATCATCGCGAGGACGTTCGCCCGCCAGATCCGCGCGGACGCGGTCGCGCGCTCGTCCCCCTGCTCCTCGGCGAGGTGGCGGAGCGCGTCGTTCTCCTTGAGGGCCTCGTCGTACCGGCCCATGTAGTAGAGGGACTCCCCGAGGAGCCGACGGCCGTTCATCTGCGTCCGCGGGTGGCCGGCGAGGTCGACCGAGTCGAGCACCGCGCGGGCGGTCCGCTCCGCGTCCCGCCAGGCGCCCTGGTCGGTCAGGATCCGGGCCAGGTACAGGTCGAGGAGCGCGAGGACGTGCGGGGAGAGCTTCCGCCGGAGCCCGCGCCGGGCGCGGTGCTCCCGGAGGAGGGCCTCCGCCTGCTTCAGCTCGCCCTGGTGGTCGATCTGGCGCGCGAGCTCGATGACGATCTCCGTCTCCTCGTCCCAGCTGTCGGGGTGGAGGCGACGCTGGCTCTCGAGCGCGCGCTCGAGGTGCTCCCGCGCGACCTCGGGCGAGAACGACTGGACCGCGATCTCCGCGGCCTCCCGGTTGTAGGCGACGGCCTTCTCGTCGACGCGCGCGAGGTAGTAGTGGCGCGCGAGGGCGTAGACCGTGAGGAGGTCCCGCTTCCCGCTCGCCTCGAGGGCCTCGCCCGCGTGCCGGTGGAGCAGGCGCCGGCGGCTCTCGCTGAGCCCGTCGTAGACCTCGGAGCGGAGCCGGTCGTCGGGGAACGCCAGGAGCTCGCCCGGTCGCTCGACCAGCCAGCCCCGGGCGACCAGGCGGTCGAGGGTCTCCGTGAGGGGCTCCTCCTCCTCGTGGCTCGCCCGGAGGAGCGACGGGAAGTCGAACTCGGCCCCCAGCACGGCCGCGACCGAGACGACCCGCTGCTCGTCCTCGGAGAGCGCCGCGAGCCCGGCGGACGCCGGGACGGCCCGCGCCGCGGCCCCGTCCCCGGTGCCGCCCGCGGCGGGTCCCAGCAGCTGGCGGTCGAGCTGCTCCAGGAGCAGCGGGTTCCCGCCCGTCTCGGAGTGCCGCCGGGCGACCTCCTCGGCCGAGAACTCGCGCGTCGGCTCGTGGCGGCGCAGGTACTCGGCGACCTCGCTCGACGTGAACGGCCGCACGACGATGCGGCCCGCGTGGGTCCCCGCCTCGAACGCCTCGAGCCGGGTGCGGCGGTCGTCGGGGAACGCCAGAAGCTCGCCCGGTCGCTCGACCAGCCAGCCCCGGGCGACCAGGCGGTCGAGGGTCTCCGTGAGGGGCTCCTCCTCCTCGTGGCTCGCCCGGAGCAGCGACGGGAAGTCGAACTCGGCGCCCAGCACCGCCGCGACCGAGACGACCCGCTGCTCGTCCTCGGGGAGCGCCGCGAGCCCGGCGGACGCCGGGACGGCTCGCGCCGCGGCCCCGTCCCCGGTGCCGCCCGCGGCGGGTCCCAGCAGCTGGCGGTCGAGCTGCTCCAGGAGCAGCGGGTTCCCGCCGGTCTCGGAGTGGCGCCGGGCGACCTCCTCGGCCGAGAACTCGCGCGTCGGCTCGTGGCGGCGCAGGTACTCGGCGACCTCGCTCGACGTGAACGGTCGCACGACGATCCGGCCCGCGTGGGTCCCGGACTCGAACGCCTCGAGCCGGGAGCGGCGGTCGTCCGGCAGGCTCGGGTAGGGCCGCGCGGTGGCGAGGATCCACAGGGGGCGGTTCTGCAGCTGCCGCGCGAGCTGCTCGATCGCCTCGAGCGACGGCTCGTCGGCCCGGTGGAGATCCTCGAGCACCAGGACCGTCGGGCCGCGGCGCGTGAACGCGAGGAACTGCTCGGCGAGGCCCGTCCAGAGCGGGTCGCGGATCGCGTCCCCCCGCTCGTCCGCCTCGCCGAGCGCGTCGAGGAGGCGCTCCTCGATGCGGACGGGCGAGGTCGTCGAGGAGTCGTCGAGCCGCGG
>JASHWL010000023.1 GCA_030044105.1 Thermoplasmata archaeon | reverse complement strand
CGTCGGCCGCCGTAGACGCCGATGGGCATCCCGCCGCCGACGACCTTGCCCAGGGTCACTAGGTCCGCGGTGAGACCGAGCGTCCCGTGGATCGTCCCGCGCCGCAATCGGAATCCGGTGATCACCTCGTCCGCGATCACGAGCGCCCCGTGGCGCTGCGCGAGCGACGAGATCCCACGCAAGAATTCGGGCCGCGGCGGCACCACGCCCATGTTCGCGGCCACCGGTTCGACCACGACCGCGGCGACCGCGTCGCCGACGCGATCGAACAGGGCCGCGAGCCCGTCGGCGTCGTTGTACCGGGCCACGAGCGTCTCCGCAACGACCGAGGCGGGGACCCCCGCCGAGTCGGGCAGCGCGTGCGTGGCGACCCCAGAACCGGCCCGGGCCAGGAGCCCGTCCGAGTGCCCGTGGTAGCCGCCCGCGAATTTCACGACCTTCGAGCGGCCCGTGAAGCCCCGGGCCGCCCGCACCGCGCTCATGACCGCCTCCGTGCCCGAGCTGACGAACCGCATCCGCTCCAGCTCGGGCGCCGCCGCGCGGATCCGCTCGGCGAGCTCGTGCTCCGACGGTACCGGCGCGCCGAAGGAGAGGCCGCGACGCGCGGCCCGGCGCACGGCCGCGACGACTGGCGCCGGTGCGTTCCCGAGCAGGTTCGCCCCCCACGAGCCGACCAGATCGAGGTAGCGCCGACCGTCGACGTCCCGGAGGTAAGCGCCGCGGCCGCCCGCGAAGAACACCGGGGTCCCGCCCACCGCGCGGAAGGAGCGGACCGGGCTGTCAACCCCGCCCACGAGGACGCGGCCCGCGCGCCGGGCCAGGGCCCGCGAGCGGGGCCCGGGCGCGACCGGGGTCACGGGAGGCCTTCGGCCAGCTGGAGCATGCGCCGGGGCGGGACCGCGACGCAGGTGAAGATCGGCGTCTCGAGCGCCGTGTACCGGCTCGCTTCCGTCGGCCGCAGATCGTTCACCAGATCGGAGAACTCGGCGGGCGACTCGGACTCGAACGCGAGGATGAACTCCATGTCGTCGAGGCCGAAGGAGTAGCCGGTGTGGATCGTCACTCGGGGATACTTGTGGCCGATGCGGAAGTGCTCGCCCATGATGCGGCGGCGCTCCTCGAACGGGAGCCCGTACCACTCCCTCTTCTTCACGAACGGATAGACGATCAGGTACGGGAGGTCGGTCGGTCGCCGGCGCGAGTCGGACCCCTCGCCCCCGTGCGCGTGCTCCCCGAGGTACTCGGATCGGCGGCCCAGCCCGAGGTACGAGTAGGCCGTGTCGAGATAGCCCCCCAGCGGAGTGCCCCAGAGTCGGGCGTGGAGCTCCTGGATCCGGCCGAGGTCCGGCGCGATCGACCACACGAGCATCTCGGCCCCCGCCTTGAGACCCACGAGGGAGTAGGTGCGGACGAGCGTCCCGTCCGGCGGCCGGTCGAGGACCTCGACCCAGCGGCGAGCGCCGTCCTCGCGCACCTCGTCCGATTCCCGACGCCACTCCGGCCGCAGGTGGAAGAACGTGTACTTCACGAAGTCGCGCGGACCCTCGTCGGCTTCCTCGCGGGGGCGGCCGGTCTCGGGGGGAGCTCCGCTCACGTCTCCTCCCGCACCCAGCGTGCGAACTCGCGCGCGTAGTAGGTCACGACCAGGTCCGCGCCGGCCCGTCGGATCGCGGTGAGCGTTTCGGTCACCGCCGCCCGCTCGTCGACCACCCCGGCCGCCGCGGCGGCCTTCAGCATCGCGTACTCGCCGCTCACCTGGTAGGCCACCAGCGGGAGCGGGACCCGGCGACGGGCCCGGGCGAGGAGATCCAGGCTGGTGATCGCCGGCTTGACCATCAGGAGGTCGGCGCCCTCGGCAGCGTCCCGGGCCATGGCGCGGAGCGACTCGCGCGCGTTGCGATAGTCGATCTGGTACCCCCGCCGGTCGCCGAACGAGGGAGCGGAGTCCTCCGCCTCCCGGAAGGGCGCGTAGAACGCGGACGCGTGCTTGGACGCGTACGCGAGGATCCCGGTGGCCGAGTGCCCGGCCCGGTCCAAGGCCCGGCGCACGGCCTCGACCTCGCCGTCCATCATCGCGCTCGGCGCCACGAGGTTGGCGCCCGCCGCGGCGTGGGTGACCGCGACGCGCCCGAGACGCTCGACGGTCGCGTCGTTGTCGACCTCTCCGTCGCGCACGACCCCGCAGTGCCCGTGCGAGGTGTAGGCGCACAGGCAGACGTCCGTGGCGATCACGAGGTCGGGCGCGGCGCGTCGGATCGCGCGCACGGCCCGGGGGACGAGTCCGTCGGCCGCCCAAGCATCGCGGCCCTCCGGGTCCTTCCGGCGGGCGACGCCGAACAGGAGGACCGCGCGCAGGCCCTCGCCCGAGATATGCCGAGCGACCTCGCCGAGGTCGGCGATCCCGTAGCGCTCGATCCCGGGCATCGATCCGATCGGCGTGGGAGGTCCCCCGCCCGATCGGACGAAGAGGGGGTAGATCAGGTGCCTCGGCGCCACGTCGGTCTCTGCCACGAGCTCCCGGATCCCGGCCGTGCGCCGCAGGCGTCGCAGGCGCACCGGTCCGGGACCCATCGAGGGCGAGGCGCGGACGACGGGCCTAGCGGGCGGCATGGGGCATCCTGCCGAGCAGGTAGCGCGTAAATCGTCCCGGGTCGGGCGAAGGCGCGACCGAGACCGAGCGGAAACCGTGCGTCCGGGCCGCGCGTCGGGAGCGGGCTCCGAGCACGATCAGACGCGCGGTGCGCTGCAGTCGGACCCGATCGCCCGCGGAGAGTCGGTGGACCAGGCTCTCGATCCCCGAGGGGCTGGTCACCACCAGCAGGTCGGCCGAGAGGAGGTCCCGGCGCGCGCGGGCGGAGAGCTCGGGCGGACGGGTCGTTCGATACGCGACGACCTCGAGGACGCGATGCCCCTGGCGACGGAGCCGACGCGCGAGACTCGGACCGGCGAGGTCCGATCGGAGGTAGAGGACGGTGCGCCGCGGGTGCGCGCCCAGCGCCCGGAGCAGGGGGGTCGCGCCCAGGCCCCGCGCCGATCGGACGCGTCGGATCCCGAGGGATCGGAGCGCCCGGGCGGTCGTCGGCCCCGCGGCCCAGTGCTCGAGCCGGGGCGCACGCGGCGCGGACGAGCGCCTCCAGGGCTCCACGCCCGCGCCGACCGCGGCGGGACTGGTCACGATCACCGTGTCGGGGCCGGTCGCGCGGAGTAGCGGGGGCAGCCATCGGGCCGGGGGGATCGGCCGAGTCTCGGCCGACGGGATGCGGACCACTCGAACGCCGCCGCGGGCGAGGCGTGAGCCCACGCCGGCGAGCGCCCCCCGCGTGGAGAGGAGGACGACGGTGGGCCCGGCGGCCGTCCTCCGCATCGACCGGGCTACCTCGCGGCCGGCCGCAGCAGTTCCTCGGCTCCGCGGCCGAGCATCGCTCGTCCGAGCCGCTCCCCGAGGGCGATCGGGCGCGCGAGGGGACCCGACCCCCGGACGCGGAGGCTCCGCCGCCCGTCGGGCGAGAGCACCTGCCCACGGAGCGTGAGCGACTGGTCGCGCGCCGTCGCCAGCGCGCCGAGCGGCATCCGGCAGTCGCCGCCGAGGGCGGCCGCGAAGGCCCGCTCCGCCAGGACACAGGACCGCGTGGGACCGTGGTCGACACGACGCACGATCGAGCGGACCTGCCGGTCGTCGGCGCGCTGGACCACCGCGATCGAGCCCTGCGCCGGCGCGGGAACGAACTCCGTCGCCGGGAGCGTCCGGGCCGCTTCCTCCCGCCGACCGAGGCGCGCGAGCCCGGCGACCGCGAGCACGGCCGCATCGAGCGCGCCGGATCGGACCAGCGCGAGCCGGGTGTCGACGTTGCCCCGGACCTCGACGACGGCGAGGTCGGGTCGGTGCCGGAGCAGTTGGGCGCGCCGCCTGAGGCTGCTCGAGCCGACCCGCGCGCCGGAGGGCAGCGGGTCCGGCGCGACCCCCGGGGCGACCACCAGCGCGTCGCGCGGATCGGCGCGCGGAGGGCAGGCGACGAGTCGGAACCGGGGATCGAGCGACACCGGCAGGTCCTTCGCGCTGTGCACCGCGAGGTCGATCTCGCCTCGCAGGAGCGCTCGATCGATCGCGTCCGTGAAATCGGGCGAACCGCCGAGCGTCCGGTCGCGATCGCCGCTCGTCTCGATCGGCACGGTCTGGAACTGGGCGCCCGGCGCGGAGCGAGCCAGCCGGCGCACGACCTCCTCGGTCTGAGCCCGTGCGAGGGGGCTGCGGCGCGTTCCGACCCGCAGCCGGTCGGTCACGGCCCCGAAGGGCGGGGCTGGAGCAGCTCGACCGCGAGCCGGCGTCGCGCGTCGCCTTCGGGACCCGGCGGGAGGGCCCGGAGCTCCTCGGTCGGAGCGAGCAGAAGCCGATCGACGAGACGGCGAGTCAGCCGATCGACCGCGAGCTCCTGGTCGGGATCGAGTCGGCCCAGGAAGCGCCGCGCGTGGCGCAGCTCCGACCGGCGGGTCTCCTCGGCGGTCCGACGGATCGCGCCGATCCAAGGTTCCAGCAGCCAGCGCGCCAGCTCGACCGAGTGCCGGTCCGCGAGCTCCTCGACCCGGCCCTCGTCCGGCGGCCCCGACACGCCCCGGGCGACGAGCGCGTGCAGGTCCTCGAGGTCCACGAGCTGCGCGCCGGGATGCGACCGAACGTCCGGGTCGATGTTGCGCGGCACGCCGAGGTCGACCAGGATCTGCGGCCGCGCCGGAAGGTCGTTCGCCCGGAGGCCACGGTG
>JASHWL010000022.1 GCA_030044105.1 Thermoplasmata archaeon | reverse complement strand
TCTCCGATGTGCAGTCCGAGGACCGTCCGGCCCTCCTGGCGCATCCGGAAGATCTGGTCGACCAACGCGAGGATCGGGGACTCGGAGACCTCGTCGACGCGCATCCGCCCGCCGGGAGGGCGGGCGCGAATTAACGGCGCCGGGGGGCCGCCGCGTCGGACGCCGGCGCATCCGGCGCGGCGCCGAGGGCGACGCCGACCTGCCGGACCGCGCGCCCGCGGTGGGAGATAGCGTTCTTCTCCTCCGCCGTGCCCTCGGCGAACGTCCGGGACCAGCCGTGCGGGACGAAGATCGGGTCGTACCCGAACCCGCCGCTCCCGGCCGGTCGCTCGGCGATCGAGCCCACGACCTCGCCGGCGAAGGTCCAGCGCTTCGGCCCGCGCTTCAGCCCGACGACGCTGCGGAAGTAGGCGGCCCGCGGACGGGTGCGCAGGAGCTCCAGGATCGGCCCGAACTTCCAGATCTTCAGGAAGTGCGCGGAGTAGACGCCGGGGAACCCGGCCAACGAGGGGATGAACAGGCCCGAGTCCTCGACCAGGGTGTACCCGCGGACGTCGCGCACCGCGTCGAGCTTGGCCGCGACGACCGCTTCGAGCTCCTCGGCCTGCGGCTCGGGCAACGTCCGCCGCTTCCAGCGCACCCGGAGCCCGTAGGGGGCGAGGATCGCCGCGACCTCGCGCGACTTCCCGGGGTTCGTGCTGACGAACGTGACGTCGGTCACGCCGGCCCTAGTGCCACGGGTACTCGTCGTAGGCGATGATCTCGTCCGGGCTCTTCCGGCCGTCCTCGTCGACGGGCACCGCCGAGCCGTTCCCGTTCGCCGGGAATCCGATCGGGATCACCGCGATCGGGTGGATCCCCTCGGGGACATGGAGGACCGACCGGACCTTGTCCTCGTTGAACTCGATGAGCCAGCGCGTGCCGAGCCCCTCGGCGGTCGCGGCCAGCTGCAGGTGGTCCACGGCGACCGCCACGTCGAGCGGATAGGCCGAGATGTAGCCCCCGATCGTCACGGGGATGTCCTCCTCGACCGAGAACGCGACGATCACCGCCGGGGCCTCGGCGATCATCTTGCCCCGGTTCGACGCCTGGGCGAGGAGCCGCTTGCGCTCGTCGTCCTGCACGACCACGAAGCGCCACGGCTGGAGATTGTGCTGGCTCGGCGCGAGGCGCGCCGCGGCGAGCACGGTCTTGAGCTTCTCCGGGGGCACCGGGCGCGACTGGAACTGAGCGCACGGGCGGTAGGAGCGAATCGCGTCCAAGACGTCCATGGGGTGCGACCGAGCCGAAAAGTCGGGGAGCCGGGCGAGCCGCGAGCGGGCTACCCCTCCGGGATGGAGCGACGCATTCGAATTTCCGAGTGCGACCCCGAATAAAAGGCTTTGTCGCCGGAGGACGATTCCGGCTCCGCTCGAGACACCGGCCCCGCCCGGGGGGACCGTTTCGCCCTTGAACCAATCAGTTAAACCGTCGGGGCGCCGCTGCCCCCGGCCGTGGGGCTCGCCGAGCTGTTCGTCTCCGTGCTCATCGTCGGGGTCTCGCTGGTCAACGCGGCCGTCCCTGCGACGGCCGCCGCGAGGTCGGGCGATCCGCGCTTCGCGATCCTCGCGCTCGCGAACGTCGGCCTCGCGGCGCTCGGCGGGCTGTGGGCCTGGGGCGAGACCCCGTGGGGGGCGCCGGCGTGGGCCACGGTCTCGTGGCCGATCGCCCTCGTCGTGCTGGCCGTCACCCTCCTGCTGCTCGCGACCACGCTGTGGCCCCGACGCACGTGACCGATGGACGAGGACCTCCTCGCGCTCCCGACCCGACGGCGGCTCTATGAGGTCGTGCGCCGCACGCCCGGCATCGGCGCCCGGGAGGTCCAGCGGGCGGCCGGCACCGGCTGGGGCGAGACCGTCTACCACCTCGACCGCCTCACCGAGGGACATCTCCTCCAGCGCGAGCGCGCCGGGCACCAGGACCACTACTTCGTCGCGGCGGTCCCGCTCGGCGACCGCGCGCTGCTCCGACTGGTCCGGTCCCCCTCGGCGCGTCGGCTCCTGGTCGCGCTGATCGAGGCGCCCGGCGCGACGGTGCCGGACCTCTGCGCGCGGACGGGGTTGAGCCCGGGCCGCCTCTCGGTCCATCTCGGACGATTCGCCGAGCGCCAGCTCCTCACGACCGGGCGGAACGGGCGCCTGCGGACCTTCGAGGTCGCCGACCGCGACCGCGTGCTCCGGCTCCTCGTCACGTACCGGGAGAGCCTCGCCGACGAGTGGGTCGAGCGACTCCTCGCGACGTGGTCGGACCTGCTCCGGACCTAGGGGGTGCGCGATTGAACCAACGGCTTCCGTGCTTGGACCAAAAACCGAGTGACCTCGCGACCGCATCGGTCCGGCGATGAGGCTCGGGTCCGTCGTGCGGAGCGGCTTGCCGGCGCTCGGCGCGATGCTCGTGGCGGCGCTGCTGCTCGCGACCGTTCCCGCCGCCTCCGCCTGGTCCCCGCCCTCAACGGATCCCGTCGCGTGGTCGAACGGCTTGGTGCTCTGCCAGTTCGCTCCCGCGTCGCCGTCGGTCGCGGCGTCGGCGGTGGCGGTTCCGGAGAGCGGGTTGACGGCGTCGCTCGCCGGCCTCGCCGAGGCCAACGCCGGCGGGGTCGTCGTGGCGACGGCGAGCCTCGCGACCGCGTCGTGGAACGTGACGAACGTCTCCTCCGACGACGCCTACGACCTCGAGTTCACGACGACGGCGACGGTCGCGAGCTCCGCCGCGCCGGGAACGGCCGCGGGCTCGGTCGCGCTCTCGATACAGTTCGTCCTCCCCGCGTACGCGGGTTCGCCGACCGGCCCGACCGACGCGGTGGCGCTCGAGTTCTCCGAGGCCGGCTGGCCCTGGCAGGGCGCGGGCGATCACCTCGTGCTCACCCTGGCGGCCGCCCCGACCTACGCGTCGACCGAGAGCCTCCGCGCCACGACCTCCGACGGGTGGATCCTCGCCAGCGACGCGAACGCGACCGGAGCCGAGCGCGAGCGCATGGGCGTCAACGCCTCCGCCACCGCGACGGTCCCCGGCGGACCGAGGTCGATCGCCGCCAACGCCACCGTCGCGCTCCTCTCGAGCGCGGAGGCCCGCGTGACGATCGCGTTCTCGGCGGCCGCCGGTGCGTTCACGGGCCTGGCCCTGACCGCGCACGTCGGGATCGTCCTCCCGAGCACGGTCGCGGGGATCCCGATCTCCGAGGTGCTCGCCGCGATCGCCGCCGCCGCGCTGATATCGGTCGCCCTCGCCGCCTTCGCTCGCCGGGTGCGCCGGCGGCCTTCGCAGTTGGTGTACGCGGAGGAGGAGCCGTGAGCGAGCTGCCCGACGTGCCGCCGACGTCGACCGACCCGACCATCGCGCTGGGCTGCGGCCATCGCGTCCCGATCCCGTGGGACGTCGAGCCGCACATCGCCGCGTCGCTCGTCGCGCACCACCTCGAGGAGTGTCCGTCCGCGCCCCGCGGCGCGGCGGGCTCGGCCGCGTGGGCGGCGCGACGGTGGGAGGCGTCCCGGTGAGGGTCCCTCCGCCCCCTCCGCCCCCTCCGCCTCCTCCGCCGGCCCCGGGGCGCCGGGCGTAGTCCGGAGGCGAGTCATCGGGACGACCCCCGCGGAGGCGACCGGATGCAGAGCTTCGGAGCGACCGGTTCCGGCCCCGCCTCCGCGTTCTCCCCGGGGCCGGCCCGCGTGATCGCCGGGGGGATCGTCGCCCACAACGACGAGCACCGGATCGAGCGATCGGTGCGATCGCTGCTCGCCCAGCGGCTCCCGGACGGCACCGCGTGGGGTCGGATCTGGGTGGTCGCGAGCGGCTGCACCGACGCGACCGTGGAGGTCGCCCGCGCCGTCGCGGCGGAGGAGCCTCGGATCGGGATCGTGGTGGAGCCGGAACGTCGCGGCAAGGCCTCGGCGATCCGCCAAGTGCTCCGTCGCGCGGAGGGGGAGTCGCTCGTCCTGCTGAACTCCGACGCCTTCGCGGGGCCGGGGTCGGTGGAGGCCCTCCTCGCGACCGCCGCCGGGAAGCGCCGCCCGTTCGCGGTGATGGGCCGCCCGACGATGGCACCGGCGGGCGGCCGCGGGTGGGCGGGTTCGCTCCGGTGGATGTGGGACCTCCACCA
>JASHWL010000173.1 GCA_030044105.1 Thermoplasmata archaeon | reverse complement strand
TACAGTCCCCCGCTCTACCACTGAGCTAAGCCGGGACGCGCTGAGGAGCGGGCGGCGCACTATAAACTTGCCGTCGGCATGGGCGGCCGAGAGCACGGATGCGAACGCTGCAGCATCGGCGGCACAGCCAGCGCGACCCGAACGGGGTGCACCTGAACGCCGCCGGCCTGGCCCGAGCGCGCCAGCTGGCCCCCGGTCTTCCCCGCTTCGCGCGGGTCGTGACCTCTCCGCGGCCGCGGGCTATGGAGACGGCGGAGGCGCTCGGGTTCCCGGTCGACGCGACGCTCTCGCTCCTGGGCGAGCTCCCGGACGACCTCGGGATCGATCTCGTCGAACGCCTGCGCGGCCTGGACTTCGAGGGGTACGCCCGGCTGGCGCAGCGGAGCACGGAGTTCCGTCGGTACGCGTCGGAACAGGCGCGCCTGTGGCGGGAACAGCTCGAGCGCGTTCCCGACGGGGCCTCGATGCTGATGGTCAGCCACGGGAGCATCATCGAGGCCGGGGCCGTCGGCGCACTCGTCGACGCGGCCGCGGACTGGGGACCGGCCCTCGACTACCTCGAAGGCGTGGAGCTCCGGCTGGACGGGAATCGCTGGGTCTCCGGAGCCCCGCTCCGGGTCCCTACGGACCCGAGCGGGCCCACTTCACGGTGAACGTCGTCTGGCTCGTCAGCGCGGAGACCTTCGAGAGCGGTCCCCCGGTCAGCGTGGAATTGTACGGGACGAGCTCGACCCGGGAGCCGTGCCGCAGGGGATAGCCGATCCCGTGGACCACGCGCAGAGGACTCTCGGTGCTGCAGCTGATGGTGGTCGGGCTGAAGTGCGGCTGCGGGTATAGGGTGTAGTTGTCCACGACCAGGATCTGCCCCAACTCGCACGCGGCCGTCACCGGTCGGGTGTCCCCCGAGGCGGAGGTCACGATCCGACGACCGCCCGTCTTGTGATTCGTGACCTCGAACGTGAAGTTGACGCGATTCTCGCGGATCGAGAGCGTCACGTTGTCGCCGGGCCGCACTGAGAGGTTGAGGCCGGCCAGGACATCCGAGTACGAGTCGAACACGAACGCGACCGGCTTCTCGGCCTTCGCCCCGTCGCACAGCTGCAGGATGCCCACGCCCGCCCCGACGCCGGAACTCGCATTGCCTCCCAGGATGATCCCCTCCCCGAAGTACCCGCTGCTGGCCGCGCACGTCACCTTGGGAACCACGAACGTCATGTTCCCCGCTTCGATCTGACCGGGGGAAGCGTTGACGACCCCGTAGCCGGCGACTCCGTCCGGGTTCTTGTCGACGTGGATCTTCGAAGCCGTCTCCATCAGTCCGGAGGCCCGAATCCCCGGGGAACCCGAGGACGCCGCGGGGCCCACCGGCGTGAGGGTGAAGAGCAACGCGATGAGGATCGCGCCGGTCGCGACGAGTCCGGGCCGGGACGCCGGTATCGCCCAGAGCGAGCGCACCGATCGGAGCACGACGGCGCGGACGAGCCCCGGATATTTCCACGTTCCGGCGTTTCTCGGGCCGACCCCACGGCGGCTGCGGCGGGGGACCCCGGTCGACGTCGGGCCCTATCGGAGCAGGCGGGCGAGTCGCGCGGCGACATCGGGGGCGCTCCCCCGCGCATCGAGCGTGCGCAGCAGCCTCCGATCCTGGTAGTACCGCAACAGCGGGGCGGTCTCCTCCGCGTAGACGCTCAAGCGGGTCCGGATCGCCGCGGGCTGGTCGTCGGGGCGCTGGACGAGGGTCGCCCCCTCCCGGTCGCACACGCCCGGCGTCGCCGGCGGCTTCGTCACGATGTTGTAGACCGTGTGGCACACCGGGCAGACCCGGCGGCCGGAGAGGCGAGCCTCCAGCTCGGGGAACGAAAGCTCGAACGCGATCACCGCGTCCAACGGAGTGATCCGGGCCAGCGCCTCGGCCTGGGCGAGGTTGCGGGGATACCCGTCGAGGACGAACCCGTGCTGGGCGTCGGGGGCGGCGATCCGCTCCGACAGGATCTGCAGCACGAGATCGTCCGGCACCAGCCGCCCGGCCTCCATGTAGGATCGGGCTTGCTGGCCGCGCGGCGTGCCGGCGGCCACCGCTTCGCGCAGCAGGTCGCCGGTCGAGAGGTGCGCGAGTCCCTGCGCCTTCGCCAGGATCGCGGCCTGGGTCCCCTTGCCCGACCCCGGCGGGCCGACGAAGACGATGCGGGGCACGGCTCCCCCGGAGGGGGGGTCGGCTAAATCAGTTGCGAAGTGGTCAATCCACCCGGCTGCCGGCGAACGTACGCCCCCGGATCGCGGCCTCGAGGTTCTCGAGGTCCCGGCCCGCCACGACCAAGAGCGGGATCCCGGCGCGGGCCAGCGTGTCGGCGCCGAGCCGGTCGAAGAGGAAGTTCTGGCCGGCCTCGCCCGAGGTGGCCGCGTGCACCGCGGCCCGGAACTGCGGCCAGCGCATCCGGGGCACCCGGCGTGCGCTCGGGTCCACCCGGGGGTCCCGCTCGTAGATCCCGTCCACGTCGGTGGCGTTCACGAGCCGGGCCGCGCGGAGGCGGACCGCGAGGAGCGCCGCCACGCCGTCGGTCGTATGGCCCGGCTCCGTGCCCCCGAGGACCACGGGAGATCCCCGGGCGAGCTCGTGGACGGCCTGGGCGATCGTGGCGGGCGGATGCGCGGGCGTCGGAGGCCCCAGCCGGGCGGCCAGGAGCCGCGCGTGCAATCGCGTGACCTCGATGCCGAGCTCGTCGAGCTCGACCTCGGTCAGGCCGAGCTCCCGGCCCAGTCGGATGTACTCGCGGGCCGTGCGCCCGCCGCCGGTGGTCACCACGAGGGGGAGTTCGGACCCGATCCGGTGGAGGAGGTCGGCCAGCCGCTCGAGGTACGGCCGATCCCCGTCGCCCGTGAGGAGCACCGAGCCTCCGAGCGACACGACGACCGCACGGGGCACGGCGGTCCGGACCGGCATCGACGCCGGGGGAGCGGCGTCGGGCCTTAGGCGTGTCGCACGGCGGCCGCCGGGTTGAAGAGCCCGGACCCCTCCCCCGGGCCGTGGCCGCCGACCTCGATCGAGCCAAGGAGGCGGCCGCCCAGCGCGCCGTGGGCCTGGTCCGCCCCGGCATGCATCTCGCCCTCGGCACGGGCTCGACGGCGGACCACGTGCTGCGGGCCGTGGCCGCCCGATTTCCCGGTCGCGTGATCGACTGCGTCGCGAGCTCGCGTGCGACGGAGGAGCTCGCGCGGTCGCTGGGGTTGACGGTGCGGCCGCTGCGGGACGACGACCGCTTCGACCTCATGATCGACGGCGCGGACGAGGTCGCCCCGACCCTCGACCTCACGAAGGGCGCCGGCGGCGCGCTCCTGCGGGAGAAGCTGCTCGCCGGGCTCGCCCGGGAACGGGTGATCGTGGTGGACCCGACCAAGGTCGTGGAGCGCTTGGGCTCCCGCATGCCGGTGCCGGTCGAGGTCGTCCCGTTCGCGCGCGGCGTCCTCGCGCACCGGTTCGAGTCCGACGGATACCGCGTGGCCCGGCGCCTCGCCCCGGACGGCGCTCCGTTCGTCACCGACAACGGCAACGAGATCCTCGACCTCCGGCCGCCCCGGCCCCTCGACGACCCCGCCGCGGTGGCCGCGGCGCTGGCCGCCCCGACCGGGGTGGTCGCGACCGGACTGTTCGTCGGGTTGGCCGACCGCGTGTTCGTCGGGCACCCCGATGGGTCGGTCGACGAGCGGCGCCGGTCGGCCGGCGCGGCGCACTGACGACGCGCGGGGCGTCGCGCTTATCCGCCCGAGGGAATGGCGACCGGCGCGCGCGCCCCGCCGGGCGCCGCCGGAGCTCCATGCAGGGTCAGTACATCCGGACGCGGACCGACGACCATGTCGGCTACCTGGAGATCGGCAAGCCGAAGGCGAACACGTACGACCTCGACATGATGCGCGAGGTCAACGCCGCGATCGACGAGTTCCGGTTCGACGACGAGGTCCGGGTGATCGTCCTCGCGAGCACCGTGCCCGGCTTCTTCAGCGCGGGCGCGGACATCGAGATGCTGCGGAAGAGCACGCCGGACTACAAGGC
>JASHWL010000172.1 GCA_030044105.1 Thermoplasmata archaeon | reverse complement strand
GCCACGGCCCCCGCGCGTCGACCAGCGGAAACTCCCAAATCCCCCTGCGGCGTGCGCCGGGCGATCCGGGCCCGATCGGTCGGGCCGGACCGGTGTACCATGGTGGATCCCAGCGCGTCGGCCACCTCGGCCCCGCCTCGCTCCCATCGGGCCCGCAACCTCGCGATCGTCATCGTGGTCCTCATCGTGGTGGTCGTGCTCGTGGTGCTCGCCGCCGTGCCGGTCGCTCAGAGCGCGACGTACACGTGGGGAAGCGTCGGGGCCGGGACCGCGACCACGACGTTCAACGACCAGCATGGGGAGACCTTCGCCTGTGCCTCGGGGGCCCGCGGGACCCTCGCGTTCACCAGCGATGGGGTCGACACCGACGCGACGGTGATCGCGCCGGGCGGCACGTCGATCTGGACGTCCTCCGCAGGGAACTGGACGACGCAGTTCCCGGTCTCCAGCTGCGGGGTCTACCAGTTCTACACGAACGGCACGGGGGTCGGGACCTACCAGTACACCCTGACCGTTCGGTGGAGCGCGCCGCTGCTCTAGGGCGCCGGCCGCGCCGCGTCGCGGTACACGACCACGAAGCGGCGCACGAACGGGAAGAGCACCTTCCCGTCCGCGGTCGGCGGATAGAGGCGGGCGATCGCGGCGCGGTACTGACCGAGGAATCGCTGGCGATGCGCCTCGTCCGGCAGCGCGGCCAGCCACGGGCGGAGCCCGGTGCCGGTCGTCCAGGCCACGATGGCGTCCGGGCCGGCGAGGTCGTGGACATAGCGCGTGTCCCAGAGGTCGACCCGGCGGGCCCGTGGGGCGAGGAGGTCGTAGTAGAATTCCGCGCTCTCGATCCCGATCTCCGATCCGGCCTCGGGTCGGTAAGGACGCCACTCAGGCCGGGCGCGCAGTCGGGCGACCGCGCGGAGGTACGGCGCTCCATCGTTCGCCGGCATCTGCACCGCGAGCGCCCCGCCCGGCGCTACGGCGTCGAAGAGGCGCGGGAACAGGGTCCCGTGGTCGGGGAGCCACTGCAGCGCGGCGTTGGAGAAGACGAGATCGAACGGGCCCTCGGGGGTCCATCGTCCCAGGTCGTCCTCGAGCCACGTGACCGCCGGGTCGCTCGCGCGGGCCCGCTCGAGCATCGCCGCCGAGCGATCGATGCCGGTCACGGCCGCGTCGGGCCAACGGGCCCGGAGGACCGCGGTGCTCGTGCCGGGACCGCATCCGAGGTCGACGATCCGGCGGTACGGTCCCCCCTCGAGGCGGGCGACCAGATCCCGGCAGGGTTGGGTCCGCTCGCGCTCGAACTGGAGATACTGCGCCGGATCCCACGCCGCCATCGCCGGCGGAGGCCTACGTCGTGCGACGCGCGCGGCGGCGCTCCGACGGCTCGGGCTCGAGGGTCTCGTCGGCCTCGGGATCGAGCGGGTTCACGGGGTCCTCGAACGGCGCGAAGGCGCTGCGGTTCCCGTCCGCGTCGCGTCCGGCGGTGGCCGACGCCGCGCCCCGGGCGCGCCGGATCGAACGGGCCGCCGCCTCCGAGGTGGGGGCGTCGACGTCGTCGTCCGCCGCGGCCATCTGCCGCACGAAGTTGAGCCAGATCCGGCCCTGGTGCGCGATCGCGCTCTCCATCCGGTCGCGGAGCTCGGTCGTTTGCTCGAGGAGCTCGCCCTCCAGGCGGCGGAGCTCGCGGCCGTACTCCCGACGGAACTCCTTCAGCTTCGCCTCGGCCGCCGCGGAGAGCCCGGCGCCCTTCTGCAGCTCGTCGACCTTGAGCCAGGTGTTCCGGACCAGCGGGACCATCCGCTCGGAGAGGACCGACAGGCGGCGGTCGAGCTCCTCGAGGTCGCGGCGGACCCCCTGCTCGACCTCGGCGAGCGCGGCCTCCCGGCGGGCGAGCTGCTCCTCGACCTGCTCCAGGCGCGCCGTGCTGGTCTCCTGGTGGGAGCTGAACCGGCCGGCGACCTCGCCCACGCGGGCGTCGAGGAGCGCGAGATCGGCGGTGCGGAGCGCGTCCATCGCCTGGGCGACGTGCTCCTTGACCGCGACCTCGAAGCCCGCGGAGTCGATCGTGCGCGCGAGCGCCTGATCGACCTCGGTCTTGAACCGCGCCAAGAGCTCGACGTACTTGTCCCGCTCCTGGTCCTTCTCCTCGCGCAGCCGCTGGTCGATGTACGACTGGAGCCGGACCTGCAGGCCGGCGGTGGACTGCGTCTGGGCCTCGACCGCCCGGGCGATGCGCGCCTCGGCCGCGAGGCCGAGGCGTCGCTCGACCTGCGCGAGCTGCTCCACGCCGGCGGCCGCGTCCTTCTCGTGCACCTGGGTGGACTGGGCGGCGACCCGGGTCTCGAGGTCCTTCGCGCGGCCGTCGACGAGGAGGCCGAGCCGGGTCTCGAGGTCGCGGAGCTCCCGCGCCCGCTTCGGATCGAGCTCGGCGAGCTTCTCCTTGAGGAGCTCGCGGACCCGGGCCTCGATCTCCTCGCGCAGCGAGGTGCCCTGCTCCTTCGCTTCCTGGACCTGGACCTCCATCTGCGCGATCAGTGCCGCGCGGAGCTCCTCCTCGCTCTTGGCCGCCCGGAGGCGGAGGTCCTCGACGGCCCGACCGAGGTCCGCGCGCAGGGCCGCGACGGCCGCCTCGGAGGTCTCCGCGGCGACGCGCGCCCGGTCCGAGAGCTCGGCGAGCTTCGGATCGAACGACCGGCGCACCTCCTCCGCGACCTTCTCGGCCGGGAGGTTGGGGGGCACGACCGGCCGGGCCTCGACCGCCGCGAGGCGGGAGGCGAGGTCCGTGCGGACGGCGGAGAGCGCCCGGGCGTCCGCGTCCGCGAGCTCGCGCAGGCGACGCTCCAAGTTCTCGCGGGTCTTCGCATCGAGGTCGAGCGCGAGGGCGCTCAGTCGGGAGTCGAGCGACTTCGGGTCCGGCGGAGGGGGGATCGTGGCCTGGAGCTCGCGGTAGCGCTGGTCGACGTAGGCGCGGAGCCGGGACTCCGACTCGATCGAGAGGCCGGCGGCGGCCGGGGCCGTGGCCGTGGCGGGGGGCGGCGGCGGAG
>JASHWL010000171.1 GCA_030044105.1 Thermoplasmata archaeon | reverse complement strand
CTCCCGCCGCCTTTCGCGCGGGCGGAAGGTTTTTCCCCCGAGTCGGCGCCTCAAATGCGCACGGACGGCCCCATGTCTGGTGTTGTCAGCCCCCCACGTGCCGCACTCATCGTGAGCCTCGCCCTCGCCGCCGGAGCCCTCGTGGCCCTCGGAGTTTCGGGCAGCGCGCTCGTCGCCTCGGGCCCGGCCGCCCCTCACGTGGCGACCGTGCCGGCGAGCGGCGGGACCGAGCAGTGGGCGTTCGGAGGTTCCGCCGGGGCCGACTTCAGCTGCTCCGGCTCCGCGTGCGGTTCCGGCTCCTCGATCTCGAGCCTCAGCCTGCGCTACTACGCCGAGTGGGTCGTGATCTACACGGCGACCAACGTGTCGGCGTCCCAGACGGAATACGAGGCCCAGTCCGCCCTCAACGCGACGGTCAGTCTCTCCGTGGCCGGCTGTCTGAACGAGACCGGTACGGGATGCTCGACCTTCACCGCCAGCGGCAACCTCGCCGGCTCGGAGGTCGCGACCGGATTCACGAACGTCACGAACGCCGGCTCGGTCGACCTGAGCTCGGGGCCGGGGGCCCCGGGGTCGGTCGCCGCGCTCGCGATCCTGAACGCCGAGTCGACCGCCTCGTTCAATTTCACCGGAACGTTCTCGGAGAGCGTCTCGGTCAACGGGACGCCCGAGACCGCGAACTTCAACTTCGACCTGGGCGGATCGGCGAGCTCGGGCATCACGTTCTCCACCCCGCTCGGGGTGGTCCCGACGGACGCCCAGCCCGGCCAGCAGTGGAACTCCAGCGCTCCGTTCAGCGCGACCGGGAGCTACACGAGCGGCTACAGCCTGAGCGTCAACGTCGACGGGCACTCCGAGGCCGAGAACTCCTGGAAGAGCCTGGCCGTGACCCCCTCGGGCACGCTCTCGCTCGCGGGCGAGGATCTCGGCGCGGTGACGCTCTACGACAACTACACGAGCCCGCCGACCACCGCCACCGCGCAGGTCATCGTCCTGAGCTTCGGGAGCGGCGACTTCCTGGGCGCGGACGGCTGGCTGCTCCTCCCGAGCGGCCTCTACGCGGGCGCGCTCGGCGCGTTCAGCGGGATCAGTCTCATCGCCGGGCAGCCATCGGCCACCACGACGCTCACGAGCGGGGAGACCGCCGACTACCAGTCGGGGGTCGGGTTCGTGGGCGGCAGCGAGGAAACGAACGCGTCGACGCTCGGCCTCAGCGGGGGACCCTCCCTGAGCTTCCACGCGGGGCCGGAGCCCGTCGGCGTGGCGAACCAGCAGTACGCGGCCATCACGTCGAGCGCCTCGGGCGCGGGATTCCCCTGGACGGACCTCCTCGTCGCGGCGGGGGTCGTGATCCTCGTGGTCGTCGTGGTCGTGCTGCTCGTCCGCGCCCGCTCCCGGCGTCCTCCTGCGACGCAGATGGCTCCCGCGCCGGTCGAGTCGGTCGGGGTCCCCACGCCCGGTCCCACGGCTCCCTCGGGGCCGGAGAGCGCGACGTCCGCCGGGACCGCTGCGGTCGCCACGTCCTCGGTCCCGCGCTGCCCCGCCTGCGGCCAGCCCGCGAGCTACGTCGCGGAGTACGGACGCTACTACTGCGCGGCGGACCGGACCTACCTGTAGTCGGCCTCCGGTAACCCCGTTCCCCTCGCGCAAGCGTTCGGCGCAGCACTCTCCTCCGCCGGCGGGCCCGGCGCCCGTCGCCGGATTGTCCAACGACCCGGGTCGAATCTTGGACAAGCCTACAAGTCGCATTTTTTCCCCGGCTCCCCCCGGTGAGCCCGATGGAAGGAACCGAGAGCACGGTCGACCGAACCACCGCAGCCCGTAGCACCTCCGGGGCGCCGCCGCGCGCGCCCTAGAGCGATCTCGACGGAGACGCGACGGCCCGAACCGTCGGCGGAGTGGACCGACCGGTGCCTCAGGATTCGCCGGAGAACGCAGCACGAACCCGTGAACCTAATACCTCCTCATGCGCATTTCCACGTATCCTCCGGGAATCCCATTGGCTCCCTCCTCCCGCCGACTGCGGGGCCGGGCCGAGGTTCCCGGCTCGTCGCGTAAGCGCACCGTAGCCCTGGCGCTCGTGCTGGTCCTCGTGGTCACCGGGGCCATCGCGTGGAACGTCTCGCTCCGGCCGGCCGCGTCGGAGAGCGGAGGCGGGCGCGTCGATCTGCCGCTGATCCAGGGCCTGGACTGGTCGCCGTCCAGCCTCGAGATCAACAACACCACGACGGGCGAGGTGATCGTCGACGGGGCCGTCGGGACCGTCTCCTACAACTGGAGCGGTCTCCCCGACCCCTGCGTCTCCAACGACTCGGCGGTCGTGGAGTGCAGCCCGCAGGTCGTCGGCACGTACAATGTCACGGTGACGGTGAGCGACGCGCTGGGGAGCGTCGCGGACACCTCCCCCGTGACGGTGCTCCCGTCCGTCGGCGGTGGGTCGTCGGAGCGACCGCCCGGCGCGCACGTTCACCTCGAGCCGGGCAGCCTGATCGACTCCGCGGGCGCCTCGTTCTTCGGTGTGGTCGCGCAGACCAACTGCTACAACTGCATCGCGGGCGAGGACGGGACCTACCTCAACGACACCCCGTACTCCGACATCCGATACGGACAGGGAGGCGACCAGTGCGACGTCGTCAACAACTCGTTCTACGAGGACGGCAAGATCGTCGGGACCTGTCCGTTCTCCATCCCCGCGCTCAAGCAGTGGTGCTACTCCACCACGCCCCACTGCGACTGGTACGTCGGCATCCCGGGCGAGATCAACGATCCGGGGTACGCCGCGTACGAGGCCCGGTGGCTCGTCGACACGCTGCACTTCAC
>JASHWL010000021.1 GCA_030044105.1 Thermoplasmata archaeon | reverse complement strand
CCCCGTCCGGCACGGCCCCGAGCGAACCGAACGCCGGCACGAGCGTGGCGGTCTCGCTCGCGATCCGCCAGTCGGCCGCCAGCGCGAGCGAGAGCCCGCCCCCCGCCGCGACGCCGGGCAGCGCCGCCACGACCGGCTTCGGCATTCCCGCGATCTCGCGGATGGCCGCCTCCATCTCCCCGGTCAACGCGTGGAAGAGTCCGACGAGCTCGCCCCGCGCCCGGTACTCCTCCATCACGGCCACGTCCCCACCGGCGCAGAACGCGTTCCCCGCGCCCGTGAGCAGGACGGCGCGCACCGACTCGTCCACGGAGACGGTCTGCAGCGCCTCCTTGAGCTCGCGCATCGAAGGCACGTCGAGCGCATTGCGGCGCTCCGGCCGGTCGATCGTCAGCGTGACCCGGTCGCCGTCGCGCTCGGACCGAATCGATCCCATCGGGTCCCGACGGGCGGCGACGGCTCTTAAACTTCGCCGGGGCCCGGCCGGGCGGCCAGGTCCCGGACGAACGGGCGACGCCCCGCTACCGCAAGCGTTCTCCCGGCGGCAGAGCCCCCGGGGTGGCGGGAGAGGTCGGGGCGGGGGGCCGGCGGCGGGACCACAGGGCGACCGCGAGACCTCCCGCGACGGCCCCGACGGCTGCGAATGCGAGGGCCGCGGTCACACTGACGCCGGGGACCCCCGACGGGCTGCCGTGCGCGGTCGTCAGAGGTGGCACCGTCACGGCAGGGTTGCTCACGACGAACGACACGGTCGAGGTGGTCGTCGCGGCGCCCGGGGCCGTCTCGCTGAACACGAGCGTGTACGCGCCGTTCGCGATCTGGGTCGTGTCGAGGGAGTACGAGCCCGAGAGCCCGGTCGCCAGCTCACTGGACCCGGACGCTCCTTCGAGCGTGAGGGTGCCCGAGGCACCGGCGAACGCCGTGCCGCTCCAGGAGAGGGCGTCGCTCCCCGTGACCGCCGCGCCGGTCTCCGCTACGGAGAGCGAGGCGGGGAGGAGCACCACCGGGTCCTGCCACTGGAAGTCGAATGTCTCGACCGAGGAGAGCCCGCACAGCGAGAAGTAGTCGCCGTACCCGACGAACCCCCCGCAGCCGAAGGGCAGGAGCGAGGCCGATCCCGCGGCGGACGCGGTGAGAACGGCCGGCCCCGAGGTCGGCGCCGTGAGGTTGATCGCGACGAGGCCAGTGTAGGTGGTGCCGGCCGCGTAGCTCAGGTTCAGGTACTCCCCCGACGCGCCACCGACGCTGATGTTCAGGTAGTTGAGGTAGGTCATCCCGTAGAACCCGACCGTGCCGGTCACGTAGCCGTTGGTCACCGCCACGTCCGTGCTGAAGTACCCGGACATCGGCTCGGCGACCACGATGAGCGCGTTCGAGGCGAGCCCGTCGTACGTCGCCTGGAGCGTGAACACGACGGGCAGCACCGGTCCGACCGGGGCCGGGGCGACCTCGTCGACGATGTCGGCGTACAGCTGACCGGAGTCCGTCCAGAACGCGCCGAGCCCCGAGGCGGACGTGAGGTACGTCGCGAGCGTCGTGCCGGGCGCGACCACCGGCAGCGTCGAATCCGCGATCGCCGCCGGCGGCACGTCCACCGCCGTCTGGGTGATCGTGGCACCGCCCACGGGCACGCCGTTCAACAGCACGAGCGCCTCGCCTCCGGTGGAGAGCGGTCCGGTGCCGATCGCGGTCTCCATCGGCACCTGGGCCTCCCCCGCGGTGACGAGCCCGAGCGGCGTCATCACCCCGAGCGTGAGCGTGCCCGACGCGAGGAGCGGCTGCGCGACCGCGAAGTACTGGAACGTCCAGTCCGGGGACGCGCTGCCTCCCGCGAGGCTGACGTAGAAGTAGCCGTACTCCGAGCCGTTGCTGAAGACGCTCTGCGCGGCCCAGCCGGGCGTGTAGGAGAAGTCCGGGCCGGTGATCTGGGTCGTGGAGAGGGTCCCGTTGCTGTACGTCGTCAGGTCGAACGGCCCCGACAGCGCGACCCCGTTCGCGCTGACGATCTCGAGCGAGTACGTCGCGCCGGCGACGAGCGTCTGGATCGGTACCAGCGACGTGCCGACGGATTCGAGCACGTAGAACGGAGCGTTGTCCAGCCCGTGCTGGGTGGAGGGGTCCTCGCCGATCAGCTCGGTCGCGAGCGTGACCGCGCTCGGGAAGCCGAGTCCTTGCAGGTAGTTCCAGCCGCTCCCCGCGGGGTTCGAGAGCGTGCCGAACCAGTACGGCAGGTTCTGGTCCTGCGGGAACTCGTCCTGGCCCGCGAGCATGTACTGCGCCTCGCCGCTCGTGGGGGCCCAGAGGTAGAGGTCCTCCCAGATGTTGATGCCGCAGGCCGAGGCCGCGCACAGCAGCTCGACGACGCCGCCGGTGCCGATGTTGGTCATCGGGGTGAAGGCGCTCACCGGCACCGCGCCCGCCTGCTGCGCGTTGTGGGCCTCGAACAGCAGCGCATTGATCTCGCCCATCTTGGGCGTACCGAAGGCGGCGATCGCCTGCTCCTCGATGAGGGCCCAGACGCCGGCGAACACCGGCGCCGCGAACGAGGTGCCGCCGTAGGTGAGCTGCCAGCTGCCGAACACGTAGAGGCTCATGTTGAAGCCGGCGCTGCCGCTGACCACCGGGTCGATCAGGCTGCCGCTGTCGTAGATGTCGAGGGAGTTCTGCCACCACGGCTGGGCGAGCGAGAACGACTGGCCGAACCCGCCGCCGGTCTCGCCGGGCGGGAGCGCGGGTGTGCTGACGTTGCCCGTCGCGTACTGGTAGGTGATGTATTCGGACTCGGCCCAGTAGGTGAAGCTCCCGATGCCGGAGGTCGGGGCGACGGTCATGTTGAGCCCGTCGATGTTCGTCCCGACCCCCGTCGCCGGGAACTCGACGCCGTCGTACTCGGCGGTCATCATGCCGCCGCCGACCGAGGTCTGGCCCGACGCGTCCGCGGGGATCCCCGCCTGCAGCGGGAACGGATAGGTCGTCGGTCCCGAGTCCCCCGTGGCGAAGATGTTGGTGACGCCGAGCGCCGCGAGCTCGTCGAGCGCCTCGTTCTCGAGCTCGAGGTAGGTCGGGCTCCCGAAGATCGCGCTCAGCTGCTCGCCGGTCCCGTACGAGTTGCTCGCGATGGTGACGGACGACGCCGCGGCCGAGGTCGAGCTCGAGGTCGCGCCGGTCTCGAGATTGAGCACGGCGGTCCCCGCCGGCAGCGTCGTCGCCGCGCCACCGGTCAAGTAGTCGGCCAGGACCTGGTAGGCGTAATCGAACGCGGTGAGCGCCGAGTCCCCGACCGAGATCAGGTCGATGTGCGCCTGGGGCGCGAGCGTGGCCGCGTACTCGATGTCGAGCGAGGTCTCTGCGGTCCACCCATAGACCTCCCCGTTGTTCTCGCAGCCCGTGAGGTTGGTGTTCGGGTAGTACTCGAACGAGGTGTTGAGCGCGATCACGGTGAGGCGGTTGAGGATGTTGACGCCAGTCTGCTGCTGGAAGGCCGAGAAGTCGCTGGCGAACGGGCACCCGACGTCGACGATCCCGACGGTGACGCCCTGGCCCCGGTCCTGCGCGCCGTTGATCGCGGAGTGACCGTTGTACAGGTTGATCGCGCCGGAGAGCACCTGCATACTGCAGGGGAAGAGGAACTGCCAGTCGAGGCCGTCGAGCTCGCCCCAGGTGTAGTTGTGGGACGCGCAGGCGCCGCTGCCCCCGCCGCCGAGCGCCTGGGCCGAGGAGAGCGTCGAGCTCGGCGTCGGGATGGAGGTCGAGATCCCGAGGGACGTGAGGGAGGTCGCCGGCGAGAGACCCGCGAACGAGGTCGCGAGGTCCGGCTGCGCGAACAGCGTGCCGAGACCCGCCACGCCGCTCGCGTCCATGCCGCTCGGCAGGTAGGCGTTGCCGGTGCTGACGTAGACCACGCGGCTGGTCGTGCTGTTCACGCCGGCGCTGGCGTCGCCGAACAGCGGGTTCCACTGCCCCGGCGAGAAGTACTGCTCGGAGAAGGTGCCGATCTGGGTGTGGAACGCCGCCTCGACCTGCGCCACCGTGCCGGTGACCGTCAGATACATCCGCGCCGGGTCCGGCGCGACGCTGAGGCCGAGGTCCGTGAAGTAGGCCTCGTCCGCGGCGTACTGGGAAGCGGTCGCCCCGAAGGCGTTGCCGAGCGTGTCGAGGGTGGCGAAATCGTGGAACATCGGACTCCCCGGGTTCTGGATCTGGTCCACGTAGTTCTCCAGGGACGACGCGGAGCCCACCGAGACCTGGACCGTCATCGGTTGGGCCGGATCGAGGGCGGAGGGGTCAGGGGTCATCGTGTAGCCGTACTGCGCAGCCTGGGACACGGCGCTCGAGGTGAGTGCGGGACCGCTGACTTGCACGAGCGGCGAGGAGCTCACCGCGGCCACATCGGTCGCCGCGGCCGACGCGGCCCCGGTCGACGTGCCCGCCGGCGCATGCAGCACCACGGCCGGGACCGCGCCGATCGCGGAGAATCCCGCCACCGCCAGCACCGTGATCGCCAGCACCAACCATCGGTCCGGAACCCATCGCTTGGATGCTTCCATACGCCGAAAACCACTCCCGAAGTCCCATCGGAACACGCCGTAAGCCCGTT
>JASHWL010000170.1 GCA_030044105.1 Thermoplasmata archaeon | reverse complement strand
CGCGCTCCGATGCGGGAGGGGGCGCGCGCGCGGAGCGTGACCCCGGCGAGCCGGCTCGCGTACGCGAGCGGATCGAGGTCGACCGGCTCGAGCGGAGCGCGCCGGACGATCGTCGCGCCGTCCGAGGCGAGCCCGAGCCCGCCCAGGAGCGCGGCGCTCGGGTCCGATTCCCCGCGACGCGCGGGGCCGTCGATCGGGGCGGCGAGGAACCCGAGCCGGGCGAGCGCCTCGCGCCACGCCGGGTCGTCCGGGATCTCGAGCGCGCCGTCGACCCAGCGCCCGGTCTGCTCGACGAACTCGGAGAGGGCGCGGATCTCCGCCGGCGCGAGATCGTGCCAGAACAGGCCCCAGCGCGGGTGGAGCGGGACCCCGTGGGCCCGCCCGAGGCGCACGGCGGACTCGTAGTCCTCGGGCGCGAGGCCCGCCGCCACCGGCGCGCCGGCCGCGGCGAGCTCCTCCGCGTGCCAGTCGAGGCTGTAGGCGCCCGGCGCGAGCGGCCGGTTGTTCTCGGCGAACTCGCCGAAGGAGACGAGCATCTCGCCGACGTCGAGGATGCGACGGACGTACGGCCCGAGCGCGCGGGCCCGGTCGACGTCGTGGACCGCGGTCACCGTGCCGTCGGCGAGCTCGACGATCGGGCCCTCGATCGTGTCGCAGATCCCGATCGCGGCCGCCTTCCCCGGGTACTCGAGCTTGACCTGGGTGCCGATCGCGACGAACTCCTGGAGCACGCGCATCGTCGCCGGGTTCACGGCGCAGCCGGCGAGGCCCGAGGTGCGCGCGCGCCCGTAGACGAGCCGGAAGCCCCCGGGGCGGTTCGGGTGCGCCAGCACCGGGCGGCCCCCGACGGCGTCCTGGAGGTACTTCGGGACGCGCTCGTCCTCCTCGTCCGTGGCGTGATGCCCCAGCCGGTCGAGGAACTCCCAGCCGTCGATGCCGAGGTTCTCGACCGCCTTGCGGAGCTTCGCCGCCTTCTGGCACAGCCCCTCGGCGATCACGAGGCACGCCCCGCCGCGGATCCCGTTCGTCCGGACCCGCGGGAGGTTGCGGAACGCGCTGACCTCGGCGTCGCCCTCGGTCGCCTCGCCCGAGATCGCGACCGGGACGTTCCGGACGACGAGGTCGATCTCCTCGGGCGTCGGGCTGTACTGGAGGTGCTGGAAGTGCTTGTAGAGCGGGATCTCCTCCTGGAAGCGACCGACCTCGGCGGCGTCCGCGCGGTAGGGCGCGAGCCCGAGGTCCCGGCGCACGATGTCGGCGAGCAGCACGCTCAGCGCCTGCGCGGTACCCCCGGCCGCCCGGATCGGGCCGGCGTAGTACAGCTCGATGTGCGAGCGGCCGTCGGCCCCGGGGCGCACGTGCACCTCCGCGAGCCCCTCGAGCGGCGCGACGAGGATGCCCTCGGTCAGGATCGCCAGCCCGACGCGGAGCGCCGCGTCGACCCGGTCGGCGACGGTCCCGCCGCGCGCGGGGTCGCTCGCGAGCCGACGCGCGACCACGACCGCGACCTCCTCGCGCGGGAGGCGGGCCGCGAGGCCGCGGATCTCGGCGGCGATGCCGTCGATGCCGAGGTGCGCGAGGAGCTTCTCCACGCGCGAGGCCATGTCCTGCGCGCGGGGGATCTCGGGGTGGGTCTCGGGATCGTAGCCCTCCTCCCGCGCGCGCTCGGCGACGGCGTAGGCCCGGTCGACCTCCGACTCGATCGCGCGGAAGTACGACTCCACGCGCGTCCCACCCGCCGGCCCGAGATAAATCCGCGCGCTCAGCGAGCGCCGGCCGGGGCCGGGCGGGCGCGCTCGAGCAGCACGAGCGTGACCCCGACGAGCACGATCGCGAAGCCGGCGAGCTCGTAGAACGTGAACGGCTCCCCGAACAGCCCCGAGCCGACGAACAGCCCCGCGATCGGCGCGAGGTAGGCGACGAGGTTCGCCCGCACCGGGCCGACCCGGTGATGGAGCCGGAAGTACCCGAAGTAGCCGAGCACGGAGGAGAGCCCGACGAGCGCGACCAGGCAGAGCACGACGCCCTCGCTCAGCGGCAGCGCCTCGGGCACGGGCAGCACGGCGGCGACCGCGAGCAGGAGGACCGCGGAGGCGCCGAACTGCGCGCCGATCTGCCAGAGCCCCTGGGCGCCGCCGCCGTACCGGCGCAGCAGCACGGTGCCGAGCGCGGCCGCGACGTACGCCCCGCCCACGTAGAGCGGCCCCGGCCACGTCCCGACCGCGCTCCCGAACAGCTGCGGCGCGACGAGGATGACCGCGCCGAGCAGCCCGAGCGCCATGCCGGCGAGACCCCGGGCTCCGAGCCGCTCGCTGGGCAGGAGGACGAAGGCGATCGCGACCGTCAGGATCGGCGCGGTCGAGGCGAGGACGGCCGCGTAGCCGCCGGTCGTGTACTGCTCGCCCCAGTACAGGAGCCCGCCGTACCCGCCGATGATCAGCGTCCCGCCGATGAGCGCCGAGACGCCGGCCGCGCGCCGCTTCGGCCACGCGACGCCCTGCGCCGCGGCCAGCGCGAAGAAGGCGACCGCCGAGAGCCCGTAGCGCGCGCCCGCGAAGAGCAGCGGGGAGGCGCCGTAGACGAGCCCCTGCTTGATGAAGATGTACGCCGAGCCCCAGACGAGCGCGACCAGCGCGAGGAGCCCGAGGTCCTCGCGCGTGAACGACACTCCTCCGCTCGGCTCCGGCGACGCCATCGCCCCGCTAGGCGGCACTCGGGATAGTCCTCTGCGGTGCGCCGGCCGCGTACGCGCGCGCCGCCCGTGCGGATTCCGGAAGGTCGCGGTCGATCCCCTACGCGGGGATCTCCGACCGCCGCCGAGGCGCTAGTGCGGCGGGGAGGACTCCGTGCGGTGCGACTCGGCCCGGTCGAGCGCCCCGAGCGAGTAGGTGAGGTGCTGCGGAACATCCAGGACGAGCGGCGCCGGGGTCTGCCGGGGGCCGCGCCAGAGGAGCAGCCACGCGAAGAAGAACACGATCACGCCCCCGATGATCGAGGCGACCACGCCGCTCTCGAGGAGGGCGGCCGCGCTGACGTAGCCGAAGCCGCTCGCGATGTTGAGGACCGCCGTGACGACCCGCAGGGCCGCGAGCGCGGCGAGCAGCGAGACGAACAGCACCTTGCGCTCGCGCAGGTAGACCAGGTACGCGAGGCTGTCCTCGAGGCGCTTCGTCCACCAGATCCAGCAGACGATGAGCAGCAGGCACAACCAGAGCACGATCGGGATCAGATAGAACAGGGTCAGGCT